>JAFGXE010000071.1 GCA_016936785.1 Alphaproteobacteria bacterium | reverse complement strand
ATTTAATTATTATTAATTTCATTCTTTGTCTCCTTTCAATAAAAAAAATATTTTTTTTCTTGACAGCGCAGAATTCTTATGTTAAAAATGATTTTGTATAAAGATTTGAAACAAAAAAAATTAAAGCTGTAAAAAAAATATAACCACTATGAGAAATCATCTTGATTTCTCTTCAAAGTCTGCAATGCGGATCTTTTTTTTAACCCCACTACAAAACACACCTAATTTAAAGATTCGATTTTTTTAACGCAAGCAAAAAACGCTATATCTTGTGTCTTTTTTGTAGACAAATACTACATATAGTATGATTTCGTTAAAAATAGATGAAAAAACAAGAAGAAAAACAAAAGAAATTGAATACATATTTGAGAGTTCGTATCTAACTCCCTCTTTTATAATAATAATTTAACTTAGTTATTCAACTATTAATCTAATTTCCTAATCAAAACTGCGAATCACACAAATCGATTCGCAAGTATCTTCTTTCCACTTGACCCATTCTTTTTTTTCATTTATAATTCTATTTACATCGGCGGGTTGCTGATTGGGGCTTAAGAACCTCTCGCAAGACGGACAAAAATATGTTCGAAACACCACGATTCCTCTAGCTTACGGGCTGGAGGCGGTGAATAAGCTTCGGCAAATAAGCCGGCTGTTCTTGTGCAGTTCTTAACCTCCAGTCCACCTCATTTTTGGTGGGCTTTTTTTAATCAAAAAACGGAGAAAGAAATGTTTAAAGAACTATTCCACGCACTCAGAGACGATAACGATGAATTTGAAGAACGTAGTGCCTCACGCGCCATAGATTTTAACCAACCGATTCAACAGCCGATTGATCTCGTCTACCTGTGGGTGAACGGCAACGATCCGAAATGGCGACAGAAAAAAGCCAAAGAACAAGCGAAATACCTTGGGTTGAATGCGAATGGCACATGTGACGCCCGCTTTATTGATAATCAAGAACTCAAGTATTCTCTTCGTTCGGTTCATCAGTTTCTCCCATGGATGCGAAAGATTTTTATCGTCACAGACAAACAACGCCCCGATTGGCTCAAAAATCATCCGAAAATCCAAATCGTCGATCACAAAGATATTTTCCCAAAATCCGCCAAACTCCCGAGCTTTAATTCTATGGCGATTGAACTTTGTCTCCCGAATATCAAAGATCTCGGAGAATATTTTATCTATCTGAATGATGACTTTTTCTTTGGACGCCCGATTGCTTTTTCTTTTTTCTTTAATGACAAGAATTTACCAATCTCATACGCAAAACGAAAGTGGATGTGGAAATCGAAGCTATCAAAAAAACGCACGCCTCTTTATAATACCCGCCAGATCCTTTATCAAAAGCTCAAAAAGATTCTTCAATTCTCGCCTGAGCATTCTGCCCGTCCCTACCGTAAAAGCTGGCTCAAAAAAGCACAAAAAATTTTCGATCATGAAATAAATCAAACACTCCAACATCAATTTAGGAATTATAACGATGTGAATTTCTATCTTTATGATGGCTATCAAATTTTACAACATAAAAGCCCTGCCTATGCACTGGGACGCAAACGCGCCATGCTTGAAAGACTCAGCGGAAAATGGAAACTCCAAACTATTGGCGTTGGCGAAGAAGATCAAGAAAAGAAATTAAAAATGATCACAAAACATAAACCTTATATGTTTTGTCTCAATGATAACGAGCGTGCAACGAATACACATCGAAAAGAAATTCAGGAATTTTTAAAAAACTATTTTCCAAAAAAATCCCCTTTTGAGAAGTGAAGATAAGTCATGCAAAAAATATTTTTTCTTGTATTTATTTTTGAAGTCTTTAATGTTGATTGCATGAAAAAATTAATGATAATCTTTATGGGAGTTTTTATGATGACAACACTTGGCGGATGCGACGCGCGCTCAGAAAATCCAATGCTTGAAATGGTTGTCGCAAGCGCAGACGGCACTGTTCTCGGCACAATGGAAATTAAACTCTTCCCAGAAAAAGCACCAAAACATGTCGAACGCATTCTCAAACTTGCAAAAGAAGGATTCTATAACGGTCTCAAATTCCACCGCGTGATCGCAGGATTTATGGTGCAAACTGGATGCCCTTACGGCACAGGAACAGGCGGATCAAAATATCCCGACCTCCCAGCAGAATTTAATGATGTTTCTCACAAACGCGGAATTCTTTCGATGGCGCGCGCACAAGATCCAAATAGTGCAAATTCTCAGTTCTTTATTATGCTCGCAGACACACCTTACCTTGACGGTCAATATACCGTTTTTGGCGAAGTCGTTAAAGGTCTTGAGACAGTTGACACAATCCAAAAAGGTGATGCACGGATGAATGGATCTGTCGCTAATCCATCAATTATCAAAGAACTCAAAATCAAATAAGATGCTTGAAAAAGCAATCAACGTTCTTCGCTCCAGTGGCACGCTTATTTATCCAACCGATACGGTTTATGGTCTCGGGTGCGATGCGCGAAAAGCAGACGCCGTTGCCAAACTTTTCGCCTTGAAAAACCGTGAAAATAATAAAGCTGTTTCTGTCATCGGGCGCCGTGATGTGCTTGAAAAGATTTGCAAAATTCCAGATGATGCTCAGCCGATTTTAGATAAATTTTGGCCGGGCGCGCTTACTGGTATTTTCACAGCAAACTGCAACTATTCCCTTGATCCTCGGACACTTCAAAATAAAACAATTGCCGTTCGTATTCCAAATCATCCATTTGTTTTAGCTCTCCTTGAGCACATCGATTTTCCAATTATTTCCACAAGCGCAAATCTTGCGGGCGACCCCGCACCAACAAAATTTTCAGACATCAAAATCCACGCTGATCTCAACATTGAAGATGATGAATTTGTAAAAGGCACCCCGTCAACACTCGTTGATTTCCGACAAAAGCCCTATAAAATTCTTCGACAAGGAGACATCACAATATGAAAAAAATTCTGATTGTCGTCGGAACAACCGCTTCAGGAAAATCTTCTTTTGCACTTGAGTATGCAAAACAAAATAACGGCGTCATTATCAATTGCGATAGCCGACAAATTTACACAGAAATCCCGATCCTTTCCGCCTGCCCAACCGAAGCAGAAGAAGCACAAGTTCCTCATGAAATGTATGCTTTTCTGACGGGGACGGAAGTCTATAGCGCCATGCGTTTTGTCGATGATACTTCCCGCCTTCTTCCTTTTATTGAGAGCAACGGTCAAACCCCTATTTTTGTCGGCGGCACAGGACTTTACATCGATGCGCTTATAAATGGCATGAGCCCTATTCCACCAATATGTGAGTGTGTCCTTCAAGCACTGAAACAAAAGAAAAAAGAAAAGGGGATCGCGCATCTTTATGAAGATCTTTTACGCAAAGATCCAGAGCTTGCAAAACATCTCGAGCCGACTGACTCTCAGCGTATTCTCCGTGGACTTTCTGTCTATGATTCGACAAAAAAACCGCTGTCTTATTTTCAGTCGCTCCCGAAGCAAAAAATAATCGACCGTGAATTTGAAGTAAAAATTATTTCTCGTCCCGTTGATGAGCTATATGCACGGATTCAAAAACGCATTGAACTTATGTTTGAACAAGGGATCATAAACGAAGTCAAAAATCTTTTAGAACGAAATTATCCAAAAAACGCGCCCGTTTTACAAAGCATCGGAGTTGCAGAAATTGAATCTCTCCTGACAGGAGAAATGACTGAAAACGAAGCAAAAGAACAAATCTTTATCAAAACACGCCAATACGCCAAACGCCAACGGACTTGGTTCAATCGCTTTGAAGAAAAAGATTTTCTTGCATCATAAATTAGATTATGCTAATATTTGCGTCATGAAAAAAATCCTCAGCATTTTATCCTTTTTTACAAGTGGTGGCCTTCTTGCAATTTTTGCACATGTTTTTTGTTGCGGGATCCCAGCACTACTTTCACTCCTCGGTGGGGGTGCTGTTGCAGGGGGACTGGCAGCAGGCGCTTCACACACACATTGGATAGAAGAATTTCGTGAACCGCTTTTCGTTTTAGGGGGGATTTTTATTTTGCTCTCTTTCTGGTCACTATGGAAAAATCGTCATTCCTGCCCCATTGACAGCAACTGTGCAAAAACAAAAAAATGGAGTAAAATTATACTCATTTTATCCGTAATTATTTATAGTGGCAGTCTTTATTCTGCTTACTTCTATTATCCAGCATGTAGTGCCACTCTCCCGCCTCTGCCACCTTTTCCAGCATAAATCAAAGCTTGACAAATCATTAATATCTTGCTACTCATTCTTCTAACATTAGAAGAAAGAATAAACACAAATGAAATATCTCCAACTTAAATCTTTGTCAAAGATGACGCTTTTCCTTTGCTTTATCGGCTTAGGAGTCCTTTTATTCATTAAACAATTTCTTTTCATCTATAGCGCCAATATCACATTTAATTCACTCATTCTTGGCGTTTTAGCATTTGGGATTGTTCGTCTTTTTGCTTCACTTAAAAAACTATCCCCTGAGACAGAATGGTTAAATCATTTCTTAGAAAATAAAAAACAACCCGCAACGTCACCTGTACTTCTCTCTCCTGTTGCAAAGATATTAAAAGGACATGAAGGAAAATCGCGTCCCTATTTGCCAGCTGGCACACTTCAATCCATACTTGATATGATTGATTCACGTCTCTCAGATGACAAAGAAATGGCGCGCTATTTTATTAACGTTCTCATTTTTCTTGGACTCCTTGGAACATTCTTTGGACTCATGCAAACAATTCAATCGATTTCTGGCGTCATCCAAAATCTTTCAATTAATGTAGCTGATTTTGATCTCATGTTCCGCACGCTCAAAACAGATCTTTCCGCACCACTTTATGGTATGGCAACAGCATTTTCATCTTCTCTAATTGGGCTATCTTCATCTCTTGTACTTGGGTATCTAACACTTCAAGTGAACCATGCTCAAAATAGATTCTATAACGAAACAGAAGAAAAGCTCTCAGCTCTCACACGAATTTCAGGTGATATTCTCGGCGTCAAAAAAGGAGAAGAAAGCATTTTTTCTTACCTTCAAGCTCTTCTCGAACAAACAGCAGATAGCATGAATAAACTTGAGCTTTCACTCGCGCGCTCAGAACATCATCACCAAAAGTCTGCCATGCAAACAACCGAAATGTCGCAACAATTGATGATACTTTCAAAACAAATGTATAAAGATCTTGGCTCAATGGAAAAAATGGCAATGTCTTATCAATCAATGCTCCCCCTTGTTGAAAAATTACGAGACCTTTCACAAAATATGGGGATTGACTCAGAAACAAAATCAGGAATTTTGAGTATCAATACAAACTTGAAAGACATGTCACAACAACTTTCTTCAGATCTAAAAATTCTTGCGAAAACGGTTTCCATTAATGGGAAATCAAAGGCGAAAAAATAATGAGTCGCCGACGTTCTTTTCAAGAAGATCAATCATGGTCAGGATTTGTTGACCTTTTTTCAAACCTCACAATCTTGCTTTTGTTTATTCTCATGATTTTCATGCTTGCACAATTTTTCATGAGTCTCCAAGCCACACACTCAAAAGGAAAACTTGCAGGACTTTCTGCTCAAATGGTAAAACTGACAGAGCGCGTCAAACAATACGAACAAGAAAAAGAAGTTCTCTATGAAGTCTTATCCTCTTTTAAAGTAAAACTCGACACCTATGCAAAAACTGTCCGAAAAAAAGAAATTCACATTGCTGATCTTCAAGACAGCTATGCAATCCTGCATCAAAAAGCACTTTTTGAAAGAAGGAAATCTGCAAAAATGGAAGAAGATGTGAAAGAACTCAATAATCTTGTTGCTCAACTCGAAGGCACAATTATAGAAAAAGATCATGCAAAAAAACTGACGCAAGAAGAGCTCCAAAAACAAAAACGGACACTTGAAACAGAAATTCAAAAACTTAATTCCGCGCTTGATTCTTCAGATAAATATATTGAAGAACAAGAAGTTCAAATTGTAGAATTATCTAAACGTCTTAATCGCGCGCTTGCGAATAAAACAATGGAACTTCATCGCTACCAATCTGTCTTTTTTAAAGACCTTTCAAAAGCACTTGGAGAAGATAAAGCCGTGCGTGTAAAAGGTGATCGATTTGTCATTCAGTCTGAAGTTCTTTTTGAAAGTGGCTCTTCTGAAATTGGAAAAACAGGAAAAGATGAACTCGTCAAAGTTGCTGAAATGATTCTGCGTTTTGAAAAAAAGCTTCCGAAAGAATTGCCTTGGATCATTCGAGTCGATGGCCATACAGATGCCACGCCGATCAAAGCGTCAACAAATTGGGAATTATCTACAAGACGTGCTGTTGCTGTTGTCACCGCCCTTGTTTCACAAGGAGTTGATCCCCATCGTCTCGCAGCCACAGGATTCGCAGAATTTCAACCTGTCACAGAGGGGAAAACATCTCTCGAACGCAAATACAATCGTCGTATTGAGTTTTATCTCACACGTCCCTAAATCGAAACCAAAAAAAATTCTTTCAAACAAAGAGGAATTGAAGCGAGCGATAGCGAACGGTTTTTTATCATCAATTTAAATAAAAATTGAGATGATATATGTATAGTAAATCTAATTAGTGAAGTCTTGTTTAAAGTGTGATATACTTCTTTTAAAAGGAGAAGTTATGTCAGCACCATATTCAATGGATTTACGTTTAAAAGTTTTAGAAGATGCCTCTCTTAAAACACAGAAAGAAGTCGCTCATAAATGGGGGATTTCAACACGAACATTACACAGATGGATACAAAGAAAAAACAAAGGGAAAATAGAAGTATTTTCAAACTCTATTCGCAAGCCTCAAAAGTTAGATCCATTTCTTCTTAAAGAGTATGTTAAACAGAATCCAGACCTTACAATTAAACAAATCGCAGATCACTTTAATGTTTGGCCTCAAGCAGTATTTTATCGCCTGAACAAGCTCAAGTATACATATAAAAAAAGACTTTCGCTACAAAGAGAGGTGTCCAGAAAAGAGAGAAACCTTTCTTAAGGAACTCTCTTCTCATAAACCGAAAGATCTTGTCTTTATTGATGAGAGCGGTTTTGATCATCAAATGGTTAAAGAGAAAGCCTGGAGCCCTAAAGGTCAAAAGATCCCTGGAGAGAGAAGTGGATCAGCAAGAGGAAGAACCTCTGTAATTGCGGGTTTATGTTGTGGGAAGGCCGTTGCTCCCTTTTACTTTAATGGATATACTGATACAGAATTATTTTGCATGTGGTTAGAAAAGGTTTTATTGCCAGAGCTTCGTCCTGGTCAGGTTGTTGTTCTTGATAATGCGAGCTTTCATCCAAAAAAGAGAACGGGAGAGATTTTGTCTAAAAAAGGCTGTAAGGCGCTGTTTATGGCACCGTATTCCCCAGATCTCAATCCGATCGAACAGTACTGGGCTTGGTGTAAAAATAAGATTAAAAACATGTGGAGAAATGAGATGAGTTTTTACGATAAATTGGAGATGGTTTTATGTGCAAAATACAAGACAAGATAAATTAGATTTACTATAGTAGATGTGATTTAAAAACGCCGTCGTATAAGTTATACAGCAAGTTCGAAAAATTTCATATAAAATGCATATAAAAAGCAATCACCCAAAGTTAAAAAGGTTTATTTAACCTTTTACAATTACATCAGGCTTTATCGTTCCTAAAAATTCTTCAAACTGGAGCGCTTTCATGCCCACTCTCCCAAGATCTTTTGTCAGTTCAAATGAATCAGCATTAAAATCTTTCATCTCACGTTTTTCGAGATAAAACCGCAACAAAGCACCTTTTGTTCCTGTATTACTCAACCGTGTCATCACACGCGAGCCATCTTTAAAAAGTACAATCCATCCTTGATTGGGAATATACTCTTTTGTGATAGGATCTGTATAATTAAATTCAGAAACAGACTCAATTTCATGATCTTCAATAATCTGAGGTGACAATCTTTTTAGTCCTTCAAACACAGCTTGTGCTTTTTCTTGTGTCGTTTCAAAATCATAACGGCAGGTATAAAAGCGCCCATATCGTGACCAAAGATCATGAATAATTTCAGATGTTTTTTGTCCTGTTTGTGCTAAAGTATTCAACCAAACAAGAAATCCCCAAATACCATCTTTTTCACGAATATAATCGGCACCTGTCCCGAAAGATTCTTCCCCACAAAGTGTAATTTTATCGGCATCCATGAGACTTGTAAAATAACGCCATGCGGTCGGAACTTCGTAAAGATCTAGTCCAAGATCTTTCACGACATAATCCAAAATACGCGCAGTTGGCATCGAACGTGCGACACCTTTCAAACCTTCTTTATATCCTTTTGCAAGAGGCAAATATTTTGCATATAGCGCCAATAAATCGGGCGGTGCCAAAAATTGACCTTCAGACACAATCATGTAACGATCAACGTCTGCATCAAAGGCACAACCAATCGTATTTGGTTTTTCGAGAAGCTCTTCATAAAATATTTTCGCATAAAGCGGGTTTGGCTCAGGATGCCCCCCTTTGAAATCTGGAAGCGATTCAGATTGGCGTATATCAAGATTTTTAACTCCCAAACGATTTTTGAAAATTTCTTTGAGATAAATTCCTGCAACACCATGAAGCCCATCTAAAACAAGAGACGTGTTTTCAAGAAATTTCTTAAGCGAATCGAAATCAAATAAACGGGCCATTTCATCTGCGTAAAGCTTCACCGAATCAAAATAACGCACATTCTCATGAGCATAAATCGCATGCATTGTCCCATCCAAAGTATGATAATTCTTAATAACCTTGAGTTGCTCTGCTAACTTTTGATTCGTCGTTTCAGATAAAATACCCCCTGATTCATTTTCAACCTTAATGCCAAAATCTTTCTTGAGTCCCCCTTCATTATGAGAAGCGGTTAACAAAATACTCACATCCGCTTTAAATGTCCGCACAGCTAAAGAACTTGCTGGTGTTGAAAGCAAAGTGTCGTATGTTGTATAAATTTCTTCAACGCCATTAGCGAGCGCGACTCGCAAAACAGTCTCATGTGAATTTCGCGAAAAGTAACGTCCATCTGTGCCAAGAATAATCCGTTTGATTGGCTTTT
>JAFGXE010000070.1 GCA_016936785.1 Alphaproteobacteria bacterium | reverse complement strand
TGAAGCAGTGCTTCCTGAGGCAACAATTGAATCTGTAGAAGGAGAGACAGACGGAACCTCTGTTTCAGAAGATGAAGTAAAAAAAGCCGAAGAAGATCTTGAAGAAGCAGGAGAAATGCCAGAAAATGTAAAGCCTGCCGTCGAAAAACCGGAAGTAAAAAAGCCAGAAGTAAAGAAAAATGTGCAACAAATTAAAGCACCCCCTAAAATTTCAGCGACACCTGTTGCTCAGAAAAAAGTTGTTGAAAAGAAAACATCTCCTCAAGTGATTCCCGACGGATGGCAAATTCAACTTGCAGCCGTTTCTTCACGTGAAAGCGCAGAGAGTGAATGGACACGCCTTTCAAAAAGACATCCTGTGTTGCAGGCGCAAAAATATATTGTGCTTGAAAAAGAAATCCAAGGACGTACACTCTATCGTCTCCGTGTTGTCGGACTTTCTTCTCGAGATGTGGCGGACAAACTCTGTTCAGAGCTCCAATCTCAAGGACTTCCTTGTCTTGTCATGAGATAAATATAATATAAGGTTGACTTTTACTTTTTTTGTGTTACTTTTGGCAAATGAAAAAAATATATGGCTTTATTGCGCTTGCTGCGCTTCTTAGTTTTTCTTCTTGTCGTGCTCCAGTTGAAGAAGAAAAAGATTTCCTTTCTCTAAAAAATGATACACTTTCTTATGAGCTTTCGAGTGATGTAAATTTGTGCGATGATTTCTCCAATCCTGTTGGACTGGATAAAGAAATTATTATCTTGAAAGACACATTTGTATTTAGAAAATATGAAAAAAGTCTGTTTGGTAGTGATTTATACACAAATGGTACTAATGATGGAGAAGTAAACGGTCAAACGATTATATATGATAACGGAAAGATTCAGTTTTTTACAGATATAGGAATAATTGTTGTCGATAGTGTTTATTTTTCAGAAAAAGATATGAAAAACATTCGTGCAATTCGGAATATTGCTGTCTCTTGTCAGGGTCAGGGAGGATCAAAGTATTTTTATGGTGTTACCGGCTGGAAGGCACCTCCTGACAACATATATAAGTATATGCCGGAGCAGGAGGATGAGGAAGAATGGATATGGTCGAATGGAAACTCAGGACGTTAAAGCTCAATCCAAGCAGGAACATGATCTGAAGGTTTAGGTTGATCTCGTGGTGTTTCATCAATGCCACTATCTTTTAACATTTCTTTAGCTTGTTTATTGAGCAAAAAGAAATCAAGTAAAATACCGCGTTGGCGTCCGCCCGCACGGTAATCAAAAAAAGTATAATAAATATCTTCATCACGTGTTGAACGAAGCGCATCTGTCCAATGTTCTGTCCACTCTTCGAATAGATGCCTCACAGGCGGTTGTGTGATAGCATCATTCCGTAAATTTTCAATATTTTTTGCATCACGATCTTTGGGGACGACATTGAAATCCCCTGCAACAACAATTGGTTCATCGTAAGTTTGAAGTATTTCTAAATGAGAAGTAAGGGCTTTCATCCAATCGAGTTTATAATCAAACTTAGGTGTGTCGATTGGATTGCCATTTGGCATATAGCAAGATGCTACACGCACGCCTCCGGTAAATGCTTCAATATAACGCGACTGGACATCTTCAAATCCAGGAATGTTTCTTGTGACATCTTCAATCGGAAACTTAGAAAGAATAGCAATACCATTCCAACTCTTTTGTCCAAAGACTTCAATATTATATCCACGATCTTCAAAAGGCGCATAAGGAAATTGTTCACTTTGGCATTTCAATTCTTGTAGAAGTAAAACATCCGGTTTAAATTGATCCAACCAGTTGAGAACATTCTCAAGGTGTGCACGGATTGAGTTTACATTAAAGGTCACAATTCTCATTTTAAATTCCTATTTTTTGACACGTTTTAAAAGTTTCCCTAGTTTTTCGCTACCAAACTTTTCTACTTCTTTATACTTTTCATGTCCCCATTTGCCAAGTCTTTTTCCAGTTTCTTTAAGATCGTCTGCGAAATCGCCTTGATAACTTGCGCCAAAAGATTCAGCAAGCGTTTCTGTTTTCTGAATAAGATGTTTCCCAAGAATAGCAACGGCAAGAAGAAGGAGCCATTGCGAGATATTGGGGAAAAACGAAAAGGCCATTGCAGACATAAAGGTTTCTCTGAGTTCTCCCTCTGCTGTAAAAAATGTTTGTGATTTAGAAAGGATCGCTTCTGGTGTTAAGATTTCGCCCCCAAGAGGAAAAGACATGTCGCTGAGAGCAGCCAAAACAAGAAATTGAATGAGTCCGATATTAATACACCAGAAAATAAGATGCACGACCCCGCTTTTAAAGTATTCGATGGGTTTCTTTTCCCATGATCCAATATCTGGAAGAATGCCTGTCTCTTCTCCTTTCATCACCCATCCAACGATTGCAAAAGGAATGAGGATCGCACCAATTATAAATCGAAATGTTGTATCAATAAATCGCCAAAGGAGGTCAACCATAATGTCTGCAAAAGATTTGATTAAAATAACAGCAAAAATAATCTTAAGAACAGCAACAGGGACAAGAATAACGGTCACAAATAGGGGAAGTGCAGAAACAATGAGCCAAATTCCCATACTAATGCCAACCATCAAGCTTGTATAGAGATAGTCAACAAGACACACAAAGCGTGCTTGGAGTTCAGGAGAAAAGATCCCTTCAACAGGTGTATAAGATAGGGTGTGAAAGCAAGTTGAAAATCCTGAGTCAGCGGCATTAAGAATTTCTGAGCCATAGTAAAGCCCAATGTCTAAGAGAGGCACAATCGTCAGGTCAAAAAAGAATTTAGGAGGCAGACTCATCAGAGCATAACTCAAGCCCATCCACCATCCGCGTTTGGCAATATTAATCCAAGCGCCTCGGAGATCCATACTGTCGTCCTTCAGGAGCTTAATTGCGTAAAAAACAAGATACATAGCAAAAAGGAGACCAATAAAAGGCAACAGCGTGCGTTGAAAAACATCATAGAGTCTTAAGGAAAGGTGAGAGCTGGAATCAATGACGACGCTTGCGAGTTGAGCCACCCAACTTTCTCCGGCGATAGCAAAGCTTGGAGAGCTGAAGAAAAGGAAGGTGATAAAGAAAAGAAAAATTCGTATCATTTTTTGATGACTCCTATTCCTTTGCTTGCAAAAGATTTAGCAAGATTGAGCGCGCCAGTTGCAACCCCTTTTGTTTGTTCATAAATCTCGGTGCCGAGATCAAGGCTGTTGCCTCCCATGAGATCTTTCATGTAGCCAAAAATACGATTAAAGAGTTTCATGCTGATTTGGATCAAGCCAAAAAGAAGAAGGAGGGGTGTCCAACCCGTGTCTTTTTCTGGGTTGGGAATCGTTTTATAACACTGTTTGAGAGTCTGGCGTTCAGTTATAGAAAGTTCTGCTTTTGGATTCATATCCTTCATTTTTTCATAACATAAAGTAAATTCTTTCTCAACGTCGGAAGGGACATGATTTTCGTTCTTTTCAAGGTAGTTTGGAAAGAGATAGGAATAACGGTCGACAGGAGCAGGGAAATACGCATCGCCAATTGTGCTATAGAAAATGTAAATAAATGCAAAGGCAACAGAGACAGCAACCATTTTAAATCCTGCTGAGATAATCGTATCAAAAGCGCCTTTGAGGTGAACTTCATATCCTGATCCTTTAAAAGCATACCCCGTCAAAATAAGTGGAAAGAAAAAGAGCGGAATAATAATGGTGATCAAAATATCAAGAAGAATAAAAGGAATCATAATTTGGAAAAGAAGGAAAATACCATAAAGGAACGCGCCAAGAATAGAAGTAATAAACCCGGTGCCTGAAAGATTTCCAAAAGTAATCAAATTTCCAGCGGACTGCATACCACCTCGAACCATCATGCTCATGATGCCTGTTGTGCAAAGCATAGAATTTTTCACACCGTGAGAAATAACACCCGTTTCTGGCGTTCCCTCTGGTGTCGTAGGACAGGTGCCTTCAGGAAAATTAAATACCTCCTTAACGATATGCGTATGGATTGCAAAAACAGGATCGATAATATTCCGCACACCAGTTTGTAAAAGTGTGGTGTCTCCTTTGCCAACAGAAAGGCCTCCAAGGAGAAATATAATGGCTGTGATTCGGAACATGCGCTTCAAAATTTCTTTAAAATAACTTGTTGAGTCAACGGATTCTTGTTTCGCCAGTTGAGAGAATGTAAACCATGCAAACCAGATTGCTGTTCCGAGTAAAATTAACACAACAAGATCTGAAGACATGAACTCGAATGCTTTTGTGATGGCATCAGAGAAAAAGTCGATCAAGTTTCCAAGGAGATTACAGGACCAACAAATATCAGGGTTTGCAACACTACATCCTGGAGCGCCTAATGTGCATCCACTTGTTGTAGAGAACCAGTCTGAAAAATTCATACCAGAAGCCCAATCTCCTTTCGGAGAAAGCACCATTCCAAGAACAACTGGAATAACAAAGAAAACAAGAATCTTAATGATAAGTCGGATAACGACGCCCCACATTATTTTTTCCCTCCAATCGCTTTAATTTTTTCTCTGAAATCAGTGAGGTGTTTACGTCCATTAACATAAGTCTCATTAAAAGAAGTGCGCAATGTGTTGGAGACTTTATCACTTATTTCAATACCGAGATAGTCACTGGCGTAATTTGGAATGTTCCCCATCAATTTATCGACAATCATGATGCCAACAATAATTCGTAAAGGGGCGGCGCTTTCAAGATCAACAGCAGACCAAATATCTCCAAAATTTCCTGAGGCGAGGGCATCTTTCAAGGCCGAGAAATGTTCTGAGCTTGTGAGAAGACCTAATAGTATTCCACCGGAAAACGCCACCATGAGTGAGGTAAAGGCCATGATGAAAAAGCCATTTATAATCGCTTGGAAAAGTTGTGTGAATGTTTTTGTTGTCACTTTGAGGTCATCGCCAAGCACCCATTGTAAAAGCACAAAAGGGAGGAACAAGAAAACCATGCCCATATTGAAAATGGGGTCAATCATGTAAAAGAGCACCTGAAACATTTGTTTCAAAAAGGAAAGAATAAGTCCGACGCCAAGTAAGAATGTAAAAAGAAAAGTTAACAGCACTTGAGCTTGCCCTATTGGATTAAAAACGTTGATCGTATCCCAAGAAATAAGAATACCAAAGGATTTGAGAATAACGACGGCTGAAATCACAACATAGTCCATAAACACACCCAGAAGTTTTTCAACAATACACAGAAGATCATTTTTGATAGTTGCAGAGAAAAGGTATTCACTTGAATCAAAAGAAAGAGGCATGTAATCACAGGTTTGATTCGGCAAAAACGTGCTCGAAAGATAGGTCATAAAGTTTGCAATCGGTTCTAGGATGAGTTGAATAAACGCGGCAATAATATCATAACTCGCGTCCGGGAGAATAATGAGTGTGACCGCTGAAACAGCAAGAAGACGGGGGAGAATTTTGTTTTTAATATATCCTTTTTCTTCTTCCTCGAAATCGATGAAGTGAAAGAGGATGCGGAAAAGAAGCATAAGAGGGAAAAGAATACCAATTAAAATAAGAAGTGGTTTTTTCATCGTATGCCAAACGAGATAAGAAATCTGAGAAACTGCTTTGAAAAAGAAATCGTAAACAGGGCAAAGCCAACATGAAGTCAATGCATTCACAACAGAAGCCATCGTGTCGCGTTGATAGCATTCATTTTCCCAAGGAATTTCTTTTTCTGTTAGTCCCATTTTAAAGAGTGCCTTTCCATCTTTAAGAGGTGTAATCTGGCCAATCTGTTCTTTAAAAGCGTTGAAAATCTGGTTGCCAGAAAAGTAAGCCGGACGCATTGTTTCAGGGAGTGTACTCAGGTTGCTAAAGTCGGCAGAAGAACAAGAGAGACCATTTCCATTATCTGCTTTGAATTTGTTATTTTTAAATACAACCGAATGCATTTCTTGATATTCTTTTTTAAGGGAATCAAAAAGATTGGATATACCTGCTGTGACGAGAGAAGCTTTATCAGGTGTAAAACCATTTTTGATAAGATCAGAAAAATCCGCGCCTTCAGGGAAAAGTTTTTTATATTCACTGAAAGAGATCCCCGTAAAACCTTTTTTACGGAGGTAAAGAATATCGGTGCAATTAAATTCAGATGTGACACGCCCTACCTCCTCAGGCAAAAGTCCCAACAAAGAACGCACAGGATCTTTACAAATTGCAAAGCTTTGAGAAGCTGTGAGAAAGAAAACTAAAAATAAAATGTATTTATAAATTCTCATTTCTTCCCTCTGGATTTTGCGCGGGAGCTTGCAAATTTTGCGCGCTTCTCATCTGCTGTTTTTCCAGCAAATTCTTTCTGGGTTCTTCTGCGTTCTTTTCTTTTTTGCCAATTTTTATAAGCTTTTGTTTCTTTGACATCTTTCTTTGTTTGTTCCCATGTTTTATTATATTTGTCATAAACAGGTTTGAATTCATTTGCCGTTCCAACCGTACCAAAGGTCTTCAGAAGTTCTTTTGCTTTTGAGGTGATATGAATAATGAGGAGGCCAATAAAAAAGCTTTCAAAGACCATTGAAAAACTAAGATCGAATGCACGAGCAACGGCATCAAGGTCTCCCATTTCAAGAAGTTTTGAAACTTGATTCCCTGTTTCTGGGTCAGATTGAGCAAGAAAAGCAACAGTCAGACGAGAATTGAAAACAAGGATGAATGGCAAGAATGCAAAAGTTGATGCGATTTGGACGGTTTTGTTAATTAGCGTGCTTTTTGCTTTTTCACGTGTTGCCGGAAAGACAAGTGCGAAAGAGAGAAGGGGAAAGAGCATCATAACTATCATCAGGTCAAGAAGGGCGATAAAGAGGATCATAAAAAGTTTATACCACACCCAAGCAAAAAGAATGAACATGCCGAGACCAATAAAAATCGTTGAAACTGAAACGACTGAAAAACCATAAGAGATAAGGGACTCTCCAATCAAAATAGGCGTAATGATGGTTTGTGTAAAAGCATTCAAAAAGTCAAACACAGGAGGGACTAACCCAGAAACAAAGTTAGACGAACCACCAAGCTGTGCGAGAATTTCACTTGAATCTGCTGTGGGGAGAGCATAGCCGAACACCGCTTCGAAAAGCATTTTTCCATAGAATGTTCCAAGTTCTAAAACAGGCAGGAGGAATGTATCAACAAGCTCTTTGGGTGTCCAGCCGACAAGAACAATAACATAAAGCGAGGCGAAAGCCATCGTTTTCCAAAAGTCTGAAAGGAACGTGGAAAGACTCATTATTTCTTTCATAGACCAAAGATTTTTAAAAACGTAAAAAAGAATCCAGAGCGTAATAAATAGCCAAACAAGATTTTTACCAAGGTCAGCAAATTCATCAAACGTTCTCATGACAAATTCATTGACGTATTGAAACATACTCATCGTAAGTACAGTTGTGATACTGTTAAATTCTTCTGTCCAATCGTTTTGGAAATCGACACGTCCACAGGTCGCGTTCCATTTGAGGGATGTTTTTTTGTCTCCGACAGAAAAAGTTGCTTTGCCATCTTTTATATCAGAGATTTCAGCAAGTGATGTCCCAAAAATATTTGAAAGTTGCCCGCTTCCAGGCTCCCAAATAAGAGGGCGAGACAACTTTGGATAAGCACTCGACAGCGTATTATAGTCTGAGGAAGAAAGACACATTTGAGGAGAAATACTAACCGTGTTTTGTTTCACGAGTGTCCCGTAAGAATCATTGTAAGAAATTGGATAAAACTTTAGAATCTTTTTGCCGCCTTCTTGCAAAACAGCGTCGAAATCATTCTCGGTAATTTTGTATTCACGTTTTAAAATCGCAAGTTTCTGAAAGTCGTATGGTGTGCCGAGAGAACGCAATTTAGACAAATCATGAGAGTATCCTGGAAGAACAAGATTGACTTCATTCTCAAGATGTTTTTTGTAATCTTTGAAGCGCATTGATTTTTGATTACTTTGAATGAGATAAGCTATTTCCCAACAGAAGTAAGAACTGCCACTTTCTTGTTCACGGATTAAATCGTAATCTGTTTTTTCAATCCCATAAAGAGCAAGGTGTTTTTCAGGGCAGGACGCCTTTGCAACGAAAGGAATGAGAAGAGCAAAAAATAAAAGGAAGAGTTTGCGCATCATTTTTTTTCTGATTCTTTAAACATTTTACCGAGTTTTGTTTTTTCAAAAATTTTGTTTCCTTTTTCAGCCCCTTTCTTACGCAACCATTGAGTGCCTTTTTTGAAATTGCCATACGCATATTCATAGAGATTTTCAGAATATCCTGCACTGAACCAGCCTGCAACGGTTTTAGCACTAGCAATAAGTTTAAAACTTAGGAAAGCAAAAAATGCTAGCATAAGCATTTCTTTAGATCCAAATTGAAGCATGGATGTGATGGCATCAATATCGCCTTCTTGAATCGGTTTAATCAGATTTTGATATCCCATCATTTCTGAGTCCAACATCGTTTGAAAAATCAAATGAGAAATACTCAGGAAAAAAGGGAGAAACATGAGTTGAAGAGAAGCCGTTTTGAGCATACCGAAGGCTGTTCCAAAAGCGTCTCCAAAAAAAGGAATTTTCTCTTGACCCCGTGAGGCAACAAAAGAAAAAAGAAGGAAAGGGAGGAAAGCAAGAACAAAGCCGATGTTAAAAAGGGCTTCAACAACAAAAAATGGAAAAGCGACAAGCGCTGCAAAATAACCAAGAGCAATAATGAGTCCAGCTAAAAGCATCCCGAAATTTGGTAAGAGACCAAGAAGCCACGAGTTTTTAAAGGCAGTCGCTTCCATGAAAAGAGTTGTCCCAAGTGCAATTCCCAATGCATTAATTTGGTGATTTTGAGAAATGAGGCACGTCAAAGTTTGACGGAAAGAGGGCGAAAAAGCACCTTCTGTTGTTTTTGTGTATTCTGAGCCAGCATATTGAAAAAGACAAACGCCCGTCATGTCTTTTCCGGAAACAAGTGTCATTGCTTTTTTCCCATAGGCAGCGCCAAGATCAACAATGGGTTCAACAATATAATTAAAAATAAGTTTTGGTGTTGGTGCATAAAGCAAAGGAACAACAATAATCATGGCAAAAAATTTCGGGAGGAGGCTTTTACTCAAAAAGCTTTCATCTAAAACACTGAGACCAAAAAAGCTCGCTGCCACTTTGTAGGCAATCCAAAGCACAAAAACTGCACCCATCAATTTTACCATGGCTTGTCCCATATGTTCAAAAACGCTCAAAGAAACAAAAGAAAACATATCCAAGAGTTGAAGAACGTAAGGGCAAGACCAGCAGAGGGCATTTGATGCATAAGAAAGGGCGACGACGCTGTCTCCCGCAGCAGCTTGAAGGAGTGTGTAAGGGAGCGTCATGAGCGATGCATCGGCACCCCAAGAGAAAAAAGAGACAAATCCGACAAAAAAGAGAAAAAAAAGTCTCATTTTTGGCGCCTTTTGCTTTTTCCAGTGTCCTTTTTCCAAGGGATAAAATGTATCATAATCTCGCGCCAGTTCGGGTGTCCGATTTTAGATATTGCATATATAAATGTTATTAGAATCAGGGTGATAGAAGTTATAATGAGTGCAAATTTATAGACGCCAAGAAAACGCCCTGCAATGAGAGCAATACTCAGACAAATGCCAAAAATAAAATAAAGTCGGATCATGCTTGACAAGTTACTCTTTTCTTCCTATCATATATAGTATATACTAAACGAGATAAAATTGAAAGAATAAACCCATGGCTGATCAAAATACGATTCAATTTATTGAGAAATTTAGCTTAACAGGACTCCGGCCTAAAACTTTTGAATATCTTAGAGGACTTGTCGCGACAAATACATCTCATCCTAAAAAGAAAGATGAAGGATACGATCAGTGGTATTACCGTGTAAATAGCGAACTTACACCACAAGAGCGGGCTAAATATACGGAACTCCTAATAAAGGAACCTCTTGTTGTAAATTTTCTTGGTGCAGATTATAACGAGTATATTCAATCTTCACCTACCCTTGACTTACAAGAGTTGCGTCGAAAAGTTTCAGGTTTTGAAAGGCGCTATTATCTCATCCAACATTTCTATACGATTTATGAAATGGATGATCT
>JAFGXE010000069.1 GCA_016936785.1 Alphaproteobacteria bacterium | reverse complement strand
TTTAAGCTTTTTTTGCACTTCAGGTGTATATCCATAAAGAATAATCCCTGCCCGCACCATATTATATTGAGACTCTGGGTAGTTGATAATCCCAGAAGAATTCAAAAGATGCACTATTTCAGGGCAACGATTTTCTTCTCTTAGTGTTTTCACAATTTCATCAAAACGCTGAATTTGTATTTCCGAAAAGACTTTATCATCTGCACAAGAGAGATGAGAAAATAATCCAATAGTTTTAAAATTATCTAATTGTTGACTCTCTCGAATAAATTTGTCCGAATGATACCAGTGAACCCCAATTCGCTCCATTCCTGTATCTATCTTTAAATGAACGCGCGCAACTTTATTCATTTTCTTTGCTATATCTGAAATTGATTTTGACTTATCCCAAGAAGAACTCGTGATATCAATATCATATTCTAGAAAAAGTGGAATTTGCTCATTGTTAATTGCGCCAAGAACAAGAATAGGTGCTTTAATCCCCTTCTTACGCAAATAAACAGCTTCTTCAATATACGCAACACCAAGGTAGTTTACACCTTCTTTTAAAAGCGCCTGAGAGATTTCATAAATACCGTGACCATAAGCATTTGCTTTTACAGAACCAAGAATCTTCACCCCTGAATTAAGACACGATTTTACAACATCTAAATTGTGTTTTAAATTGGCGAGTGAAATAATTGCTCGCGTTGGTCTATTTTTGTAGATTTCAATTTCAGACAAATTTTTACTCTCCTACTTCACTTAAAACGACGGATTAACATCCTTTTATTACAGAAACGATCTTTTCCCCGACACCCTTAAGTTCTTCTAGACCAATATTAGAAAGTGAAATTCTGACTTCCCAATCCGTTCCGCCGAAGCCATTACTTGGCAAACAAATCACACCTTTTTCCTCTGCTAATTTTACAAGAAAGGCTTGGATGTAGCTCTCTTTTTCAAGTCGCTCTTTGACTTCTTTTCCCGCAACTCTTTCTGCTATTTCTAAGATATCAATAAACGCATAATAGTGAGATAAGTTTGGATCAACCGGCGCGTCTAATCCAAGCCCAGAATAAAATGAATCCCAACGCCGTTTCAGCTCATCAATTAAAGTTGATTGATAGCGACCTTTTGCATCGTAAAGATCATATAATGATGCAATCACTAACATCGCTCTTTGAGGCCCGGAAAGCCCTGCTGTATGCGTTAAAACTGTGTCTCGACTGTCTGCGAGGAGACGATCAATTACTTTTGGACAACGCTTTCCATCTTCGGTTTTTGTATAGCGCATTTTAATTGCTTCGCGTTGATGCGTAGGGAGCTTATCTGTTAGCTCTTCCATAACATTATCTTCGTGAATTAAAACAACCCCAAGTCTCCAACCAGCAAGACCTTGGTATTTTGAGTAAGAATAAACTTCAATTGTATTTTTCGGTAATCGGGATCCAATTGTTTCAAATCCGCGAACCATATTAGAATAAGGTGTATCTGTAATAAAAATCAAATCAGGACGTTTTTCTTTAACGAATTTTTCAAGTCGACCTAAAGATTCTTGACTAAAAGCAACCGACGTTGGATTTCCTGGGTTGATAGAAAATACAACTTTGATTTTTTTATCTTCAAGCTTTTTAAGATGCTCATCTGTAATTTGAAAGTGGGACTCTTTGTTTAAAAGAATAGATTCCCATGGCATATTATACTCTTTTAGAGCCGGCATTTCTAAGTAAGGCGCATAAACAGGCGTTAAGATTGCCAATTTATCATTATTTCCGAGAAGATAACTCTCTTTCAGTAGCTTAAATAAATACACAATTGCTGCTGAAGCACCTTCGGTTCCAAAAACAGAAAACTTGGATAAATCAAATTTCCCTTGAAAAAGAGTCTTATTTAAATAGGCCTTCACAATACGTTCTGTTAATGGCGAAATCCGCGGTGGATAAGGATATTGAGACGCAATCAAATTCAGACAAACTTCATACAAAATATCATCCGCATTCTCTCCAATTTCAATTTCTGCACGTTTGATCATATTGAACGCATGACGCGCATACGGAGAAGAATATTTTTCTGTATAACTAAGAAATTTTTCCTTCAACCCATCACGCTTTAATGAAAGAAAAACAAGATCTTTATCACCATCTGATTGTGTGTCATACGCAAAAGATTCAAATATCTGGTAAATTTTACGTAAGGAGAGACTCAAGTAATTCGGATTTCCGCGCCCTGCATCCATAATCGGAAAACCAGACTTTTCTGCTTGTTTAACAAGTAAATCTTTTAACTTGAAAGGCGGTAATGTTTTTTGCATTTTTAAACTCCTTTGCTCAACATCCGGTAAAGTCAACGCCCTTTAAAAGATAAAATCAAGTTATTTTTGATTTTGTAAATCTAGATAAAGTGCTTTGTCTTTTTTTTCTTTAACAACAAAATCTCTCATGGCAGCGATAAGCTTTTTAAAATTATTGGATGAATCCTCTGCAGGTTCAGAAATAAAATTTGGAATTTCTTCATTTGGATTTCCATTTTTTACTTCTTCACCTAAATAAGATGTATACATTGCTTTGTGCAAATCATAGAGATTCTCTACACCGCTTGTCGGACAATTCATCATAAAAATAAATTTAGCATAAAGTGTCGACAAAGGCATTTCAGGAGATAAAATTGCCCCAGACATTTCTGCTTTTCGAGCTAACTCGTATGTTTTCATAACTTGACGAAATGAATACTGCGTGGTTAAAATCACTGGGAAATGTGTTTGAGAGACACGATTTTTAATTTTTTCAGAAAAAAACGGCGGAATATTCCCAGCCCCTAACCCCTCAATAAACAAGGCACCTGAGTATTTATTTGCAGGCTGAATTTCTGAATGTGGTGTATATTTCATGGTATTAAAAGATACCCTTTGCATTATATTATTCTCATCAAAGTATTTCATTTTTAATTTGTTCAATTGGATACCTTTTGAAGTAATCCGATTTCTTTCTGCAAGAATCGCATTCTCTGTCTGTATTCTTGCTTCTCCTCTAGGACTTAAGATAATTTTATCATATATTTCTTTAGCAATTACATAACCATTTGAAGAAAAGGCATTATAGGCTTCAGGGTCTATTTTTGTAACATGCACACCAGAATGGATCTGTCCATCAAAAGCAAGGTATACCCCTGGAACATTTTTATCTGAAAATGTAATTGCTGTGCGAAAAGCGGTTTTAATATTGCCTTCTGCATCGTTTCCTTCTTCTTGCAAGGGTTTCATCGATCCAGTAAAAATAACCGGAACTGTTAACGCCTGTTTTCGAGAAAGACAGCTCTTTTTGTCATATCCCATGAATTCCAAAACAGGTAAACCGTATTCCATTGAATCTGTTCCATGCATAACTACAAATGCATCATAATTGAGCTGTTCTCGATAAACAACTTTAGCAAGAACTTCCCAGTTTCCAACTCGAAATTCTGAGCTGTCTTTATTAAAAACTTGCCGATAGGAAACAGAAACAGCTCCAGAAAACTCTTGCTCAATAAGATTTTGAACAAGGGCACTAAATTGATCTGATTTATCAGGTGTCAAAGACCCATTTTCATCAGATGGGACAGATGCAATTGTTCCTCCTGTTAGTAAAACAAGTATATTTCTTTTTTGAGAAGCCATTTTAAATATCCTTTTATTAAAAAACACCTTACTATAAATACGATAATTTAAAATATCAAGATGTTTTTATAAAAGGTAAGGGCATTTTCACTCTTGACTTTTTTGAGATTCTGAGAGATACTGTTTGCCGTCTATCCGGGAGAAGCTAAATGGTTAGGCAGAGGACTGTAAATCCTCGATTAGTAGGTTCGACTCCTACCTCCCGGACCATCTTTCTAAAATAGAAAATCATGCTTTAAGAAAAAATAGACTGGAAATTTTTTACAAAGAGACTCTTTTATCCCTGAACAGTCTCTAGAAATTTTTGAACAATATCACGAATATCACCGCTATCTGACAGACCTGCCCACGGGTCGGAAGAAGAAACCACATTCCCAACAACAATATTTGCGCCATTGAAAACAGCACTTCTTGCTTGTTTAAGATCGACGCCTCCTGCAACAGAAATTAAAAGGGCATATTTGCTCTTAAGGCGAGAAATATGCTTATATTCAATGAGTTTTCCGTAAACGTTCTCCTCGTCACGTCCACGATGAAGAATAACAATATCTGGCGGAAATCGCATTTGACGAATTTTCTTAAGAGGATCTCCTCCTCCAAGCGTATCAATCATTGAAATAGCACCACGTTCACGGCAACGTGCAACAAATAAATTGAGCGTTTCTAATGGAGCAGAAAGAAGAGCCGTCACACCATTCGCTCCCGCATCCACAGCCATATCAACTTCTTGGATGGCACCATCAGAAATCTTTAGATCCGCAATGATTGAGCCTTTCCATAAACTTCGCGCAATGCGAACTGCACGCATTCCTTCCCTTTTCAACAAAGGGGTTCCCACTTCAATGAAGATACGGGGACTATGAGGAATGTGTGGAACAACCCGATATAATTGATCAATATCGCGATTAAAGGCAAGCTGGAAATAACGTTCTTTTCTATCCAGAAACATTATTTTTTCCCTGTGACCTTTTTAACAATTTCTCCAATATCAGAAGGCATAAAAAGGACAATCTTTTCAGACGGATCCGCAGCTATATCGCGAATTGTTTGCAATGTTCTCAACTGAAGCGCAGCAGGACTTTTTGAAAGCATTTCTGCTGCTTTTTGAAGATTCTGAGAAGCTTCTAACTCTCCTTTTGATGTAATTACCATTGCACGACGTTCACGCTCAGACTCTGCTTGTTTTGCCATTGCACGTTTCATTTCGGCTGGCAATTCAATCTCTTGAATTTTAATTGATTCAATATCGACACCCCAGTTTCCTGTCTCGCTATCCACAATCTGTTTGATGTTTTCTGCAATTTTCACACGTTCAGTCAAAAGAAAATCGAGTTCTTGATTGCCAATGACATCTCTAAGAGCTGCTTGTGTGTATTCTCGCACAGCATAGATGTAGTTTTCAATCTTAATGATTGCGTCTTCTGGCTTTATGACTTTAAAGTAAACGACTGTATTTGTCAGAACTGGAATATTATCCCGCGTAATCACTTCTTGACGCGGGACGTCTACTGTCATAATTCGCATATCAACCTTACGCATTGATTGAATAATTGGGAACACCCATGTCAATCCGGGTTCTCTAATACCTGTAAATTTCCCGAGTGTAAAGACAACTCCGCGCTCATATTGATAGAGAAGTTTCAGTCCCCAAAATGTAAAAAGAATCAAAATCGCAATAAGATAAATCATGTCGTTTCTCCTTGTTTTATTTTAAAACTAAGTCATTTCACACTTAAAATCAATCATTTTTCTTATTGAAATCTTCTTCATCTTTCTCTACAGTCAATGATATATTTTTACAAAAGGATTTTAATATGGGCATTTTATCAGTTTTCGGCTTTCTTGGGACAGGCTATCTTTTCTTTTATTTGCTTTTTATTGGAAAATCCCTTCTTGTTCCTCTTGTCCTTGGTTTTTTCCTTTGGTATCTCGTAGAAGCAACGGCTCGCACTATTTATAAAAATAGCCCTTGGCAAAATCGCTGGACAAAAATTTTGAGTGGATTCTTGGGAATTGGTGTCATTAGTGCTATTATTGCTGCAATGATCTATGGAATCAAAACAAACCTTAAAGCGATGATTGAACAAGCTCCCGCCTATCAAGCAAAACTCGAAGTGACGCTCACAAAAATTCTTGAAACTATTCCTGGCGCAAACGGTCTGACAACAAAAGAAATTCTCGATTATGTGAGTCTTCCTGATATTTTTGGCGCAATTGCAATGAATATTACCAATATTGTTCAGACTGTTTTTATGATTCTTGTTTTTGCTTTATTTATGTTTCTTGAGAAAAATACAGTGAAAAGCAAAATCTCCGCACTTTTTCCTCAAGTAGAAAATAAAACACGGGCAGATTCTGTTCTCAAAAATCTTGATCACAAAATTCGAATTTTCTTTACAGTCAAGACATTTGTAAGTCTTTCAACGGCCATTTTATCTTACTTTGTGATGAAGTTTGCAGGTCTTGATTTTGCGAGTTTTTGGGCTGTTATGATTTTTCTTCTTAACTACATCCCGACATTTGGATCAATTCTTGCAACAGGGCTTCCAACGCTTATGGCACTCGTTCAATTTGAAGACAAGACGCCTATTCTAATGATTCTTATAGGAATTGGATTTCTTCAGGTTATTATTGGAAATGTAATTGAGCCTCGTGTTATGGGGAAATCTCTTAATTTGAGTCCGTTCATTATGATCGTTTCTTTGATTCTTTGGGGTGCGCTTTGGGGCGTGATTGGCATGTTTGTCTGTGTGCCTTTGATGGTGATGCTCATGCTCATTCTTTCAGAATTTAAAACAACACGACCTATTGCTATTCTGATGAGCCAAGATGGTAATCTCGATTAAAATTCACCCTTAAGCGGACGTGAAAAAAGCTTTTTAAGAATTTCTTTTGGGTCTTTATCTTCAAATAAAACTTGGTAAAGAGACTCACAAATTGGTAAATCAAGATTTTTATCTTGTGCAATTTTATAAACAGCGCGCAGAGTCTCAACTCCTTCTGCACGTTTTGAAGGCGTTTTTCCGAGAATAAAATTTTCTCCATAGAGACGATTGTGACTATATTTTGAGAAAAGAGTAGCTTCATAATCCCCAAGATGCGCAAGTCCATAAGCACTCTGTCCTTTTCCACCTAACGCCTCAATAAATTGTGAAATTTCATAGGCGCTCCGAGCCATCAAAGCACCTTTAAATTCTGAATACCCAAATCCATCGAGCATCCCTGCCCCGAGACCAATAATATTTTTTGTCGCGGCGCCAATTTCTGCTCCAATAAGATCATGTCCTCGATATAAACGAATTAAATCACTCGAAAAACCTTGAACGACTCTTTCTTTCAATACTTCATCCTCAGAATCAACAAGCATGCATGTTGGCACACCTCTTACAAGACTTTGAGCATGCCCAGGACCAACAAGCACTGCACAATCCAACCCAATTTCTTCTTTTGCAATTTCAGAAAGGCGCTTTCCTGTTGTAATTTCTAACCCTTTCATACAAAGAATTATCTTGCCTTGAACCTTTTTACCTCTAATTTCATGACAAAAAGACCGAAATTTCTGAACTGGAATAGAAATAAAGATAAAGTCAGATGACAACGCCTCCTCTAACGAGGATGAAAGAGAAACCTGTTCTTGCAATACAACATATTCATTTTTACGATTTTTCTTAAGGTTTTGAAAAGACTGGCTATTTTCACGTCCATAAAGAAGAACATCTTTTCCTAAAGACCCGAGGTACCAAGCAATGAAACTCCCCCATCGACCAACACCAATGACTGAATTTTTCATATATTCTCCTTGATTTATTCTTTAACTTTAACGATTCCATAAAAAGAATCAATCTTTCATTGACTTCGGGAATAAATTTATATAGAGTTCATCTTACGTTATTCTAAAATTTCTTTATTTCGACCTCTTCAGACGGATGATCTATCGCTTTTTAATAATAACGCTTTTTAAACTTGC
>JAFGXE010000068.1 GCA_016936785.1 Alphaproteobacteria bacterium | reverse complement strand
TAATGTGGGTTTTGTTGTGACGAAAAAAGGGATTAGTAAAAAGGCTGTTGTGCGTAATCTTGTGAAACGACGTTTGAGAGAAGTTGCCCGTGCTGTGTTGTCTGAAATGGGTGAAACTGGAAAAGTTTATGTGTTTTATGCGCGTCAAGAGGCAGAAACAGGCGATTTTTCTGGAATGAAAGAGGCTTTGAAGAAATGTTTAAATTCATTGTCTTAAAGTCGATTCGTTTGTATCAGATATTTTTATCTCCTTTTCTTGGTAAAAGCTGTCGCTTTGTTCCTTCATGTTCAGACTATGCAACGGAAGCGATTGAAAAATATGGGTTGCGTTGTGGCGGTTGGCTTGCTATAAAACGTGTCATTAGATGTCACCCTTGGGGCGGATCAGGACATGACCCTGTGCCTCAAAATAAAAAGGAAAATCATGCCTGCAAAACAAACAAATAACTCACAAATTTTGAAATTAGTTATTTTCTTTCTTATTTCGCTTATCATTGTTCAATATTTCTTTCCGAAAGCAAAAGGTCTTGAGAAGAAAGAAGATGTTATTCAAACAACAGAAGTGCTTAAAACTTCTCCAATCTCTTTGGAAACGCCGAAACTTAATTTAGTTTTTGATAGCGAAAATATGCGTCTGAACTCTGCTATTTTTAAGGACTTATTCAAAACAGTTAAGAAGAAAGAACCGATTCAATTGTTGAATGAGGATCTTGTTTTAGAGTGGGGATTCTTACATCAATCACCAGAAATGCGTGCTGTTGCAGGACATTGGAAAAAGATTTCTCAGAATGGAAACGAAATTATTTTTCAGCAAAAAGCAAAAACACTTATTTATAAAATTAAGGTTTATCCCAAAAATGACTTTCTTTTTGTTGTTGAACAAAATGTTTTAAATGTTGGGCGAACTGATGAATCTGTTTCTGTCTATGGGCGATTTATTCAGAAAGGCGAGGCGAAATCAAATAGCTACATTCATAAAGGTTGGCTTGGGTATTTGAATAATAGTCTTGAGGAAAAAAGTGTTTCTGCTGTGCGTGATGAGACTCTTGAATTTTCTGGCACACAAGGTTGGTTTGGATGGACAAATCAATATACAGAGGCTGTTCTACGAACAGATTTGCCGACACAGGATGTGCGATTTTCAGGAAAAGAAACACAATCTCAAGCTGACTTTAACTCAGGGAATATTATTTTGCATGCAGGCGAATCAAAGCATGTTATTTCTCAGGTTTATCTTGGACCAAAAGATGAAGTGCTTCTTAAAAAGTATGAAGATGAAGGATTTGATAAACTCTCATATTCGGTGGATTACGGGTGGTTTTATTTTATTGCAAAACCTTTTGCTCAAGCGTTGAGATGGCTCAATAAATGGTTTGGGAACATGGGATGGGCGATTTTAATGTTGACTCTGATTATTCGCATTGTGCTTTATCCGCTTTCTCGCAAAAGTCTGCATGCTATGGCAAAAATGAAAGATCTTCAGCCAAAGATTAAAGCAATTCAGGCGAAATTTGCACATGATAAAACGCGGATGCAACAAGAGATTATGAAAATTTACAAAAATAATAAGGTCTCACCAGCGTCTGGATGTGTGCCAATGCTTTTGCAGATTCCTGTTTTCTTTGCTTTTTATCGTTTGTTGACAGTATCAATTGATTTGAGACAGGCCTCATTTTTCTATATTCCAGATTTGTCTCTTGCGGATCCGACATCGCTTTTTAATCTTTTTGGATTATTGCCTTTCACCGTGCCAACTTGGTTGCCGGCACTTGGACTGCTTCCTGTTGTGATGGGGATTTCTATGTGGGCACAGCAGAAAGTTCAAGGAACAACATCAACAACACCTCAGAGTAAGATTATGGGATATTTACCTTTTATCTTTGTGCTGATGTTTGGGGGATTGCCGGCGGGTCTTGTCCTTTACTGGATGGCAAGTAATCTTTTCTCACTTTTGCAAACAGTTTTGATTAAACGGTCAATGACATGAAGGACTTTTTCCAAGTAAAACCAACTTTCTTAGGGAGCTTTAATCGCTTGGATCAGATTCCTGTTTCTGATTTAGTGGAGGTTGCTTTTGTTGGGCGGTCGAATGTCGGAAAATCTTCATTAATTAATGCTTTGACACAGACAAAGGGCTTAGCGCGTATTTCATCGACACCAGGGCGGACACAGAGTTTGAATTTCTTTAATTGGGATAAACAGATAATGCTTGTTGATTTACCTGGTTATGGATATGCAAAAGCACCCAAGAAACTTGCAAAAAGTTGGCAAGGATTGATGAAGGACTATTTGCGTGGCCGTGTGCCTCTTAAGCGTGTATTTCTCCTTGTTGATTCGCGACATGGTGTCAAAGAAAATGATGTCGAAATGATGAAAATGTTGGATGAATGTGCCATCACATATCAGCTTGTTTTTACAAAGTCGGATAAAATATCTGATAAACAAGCGATTAAACTTCAAGAAGAAACAGTTGTTCAATATAAAAAGCATCCAGCTCTTTTTCCACGAATTCTCATGACAAGTTCGGAGAAGGGACAGGGGATGGATATTCTAAGAGATGAGCTGATTGAATTGATGTCTTGATTTTTAAAAAAAACTATGGCAAGATGCTGAGACTTGTTCGAAACTTAAAGATGTACGGAAGGGGGTGTATGACCTTATGGTAAAGATTGTTGTAAGAAATGATAACGTAGAAAAAGCAATGCGTGTCATGAAAAAGATCGTTGCAAAAGAAGGGATTACAGGCGAAATTAAAAAACGCGCGTACTTCGAAAAAAAGACGGAGGCACGTAAACGCAAAGCGAAAGAAGCTGTGCGTCGTGAACGTAAACGTCAGTTTAAAGAACGAATTTTCTTCGGATCATAAATAAAAAACCGCTTTATAAAGCGGTTTTTTATTTATGTTTTTCAATTTCTTTGCAGGCGAGGGCATCAACATGTTCATTCCATTTGTTTCCTGTGTGCCCTTTTACCCAGTACCATGTGATTTTGTGTTTAGCAGAATTTTCATCTAATATTTTCCAGAGTTCTTGGTTTTTAACCGGTTTTTTATTGGCTGTTTTCCAATTGTTTTTTTTCCAGTTTTCAAGCCATTGTTCCATTCCGTCTTTGACATATTTGCTATCTGTGAAAAGATCAATTTGGCAAGGTTCTTTGAGAGATTTTAAAGCTTCAATGACTGCTGTTAATTCCATTTGATTATTTGTTGTGTGAGGGGCATAACCAGAAAGGTCTTTTTGCGTTTGATTATAGAGGAGAACAGAGCCCCAACCTCCTTTTCCTGGATTCCCGCTACATGCGCCATCAGTGTAGATTATGATTTTTTTCATCGGGACATTATATCTTAAAATTTATGTTTAATCAAGATAAGAAAGAAACTTTTCGCGTTTTTGAAGGAAGGATTTAAGTTGCATTGAAAAATATTTACTTAGAAAAAAAACAAGAGTGTCCCGTGCCTCTTTTTGCTCTTTTTGAGAAAAATGAGTTCCATCTTTAATGAAAAATTGTGGGAGGGGCAGTAATTTGTCTTTATACTTTTCGCCAGCTTCTTGTGATGCACATTGTCCTGTTTTAGGCGAAATGTAAATAAGGTTTTTTTTCGTTCCTGTGATAGCACATTGCGTGAGATTAAACCCAAAACCGGTGTCTTGTAGAAAGGCTTTTTCAAAGAGAAAATAGTCTTTTAAAGGATGTGTATTTTCTTGTTTCCAAGAAAAGAATATTTTTTTTAATTTTTCAAAAAGGAGAGGGTAAACGGTTCGTTCCTCTAATCCATAAAAGATAAGATTGAGTATTAGAAAACTGAGATTTGATTTTTCTTTTTGGAAAAGAAAAGTGTCCTGGAAGGATTGTTCTAGATCAATTTTAAATGTGCCCAAATGTTCTTCGAGACGGGCATAATGTGAAAATGTGACAAGGTTTCCCGGTTGGAAATGTGCGTGATCTTTTTTTGAGATTTTTGAAAACCCTGAAATCTTTCCATATTTTTCTGAAAAAAGTGTCATGAGAAATCCGTTCTCTTTTTCAGAGATAGAAAGAATAAAACCAAGATCTGATAGAGTTTGAGACACTTTAGTTTAGAGTTCTTTCAAGTTTTGTTTTGATTGTTTTTATCGTTTCTAAACACTGGATAATATCCCCAAGTCGGATCGTGTCAATAAACCCTGGTATAATGGAGTGTTCCCCGAATTCTGTTATGACTTCTGACTCTTTTTCAAAGCTTGGGCTATATTTAGGTTTTGTTGTCACACTAAAACCAGGAAAATCGAGAGAAACTGGTATGTCAATTTCTATTCCTTTTGTGAGACAATCATAGAGAAGATTTGTACAACAATTTACACAATCTGATTCTTTTGAACATGGAAGAAGATTAATTCTTTCTTTTTCTGTGTCTGTATCCCAAACCCAAGTATTAATGTCTTGTAAGATAATATCATTGACAGAAAGCGTATTATTTCCATTAGTAGAAAGCGTATCAGAGTAAATTCCGATGGGAATTCTGCGTTCTTTGTCATAAACTTTTCCATTCGTTATATCTAAATCATCAAAAATACCGAGCTCTGTTGAAAGGCTTCCAATATTTAAGGTATCTACAAGTAAGTTTGGTGTCGTGATTGTATATCCTTCATCTTCTCCATAAGGAAGATCATTATAAGGATTATCATTTTTTGGTGCTTGAAATTCTATAGAATCGACTTCTATTTTGTAGACTTTAAGTTTTGGCGTTGTGAGGTCACCTTCAAGATAAATTGTTTGTTTTACGGAAAGATCTTCAGCCGTAAGTTCATTTCCAACAGTTATATTTCCGAGGACATTCAATTGATCTGTTTGGAGTGTTTCAATTGTTGGGCAATTAAGATATTCATTGTCTTCATTTTCTAGACAGGAGTAGACACCAAAACCTGTGTCAGAGTCAGAAAGATCAATTTCTTTACTCTCATTTTTAACTTCTAGGTTTTCAACTCCAGCAGAAAGATTCCCAGAAGATTGCTCAGTTGCACCTTCTAGATAATAAAGTGATTCAAAAATATCAATATGTTCTGCATCTATTTCTTTCACGTCCTTAATATTGTGATATCCCATATAAAGATTTGTTTGCATAGTATGATTTTGTGTTTCATTTGTTTCTATGCGATGAATATATCCTTGAGAGTCCCCTTGAATCTCAAATTTAAAGACAACACCTTCTGATGTATTCGATATTTTCCAATCACTTAGAAGAACCATCCAAGATCGACTTGAGCTATAGATAAAAGAGTCTTCAATATATCCACCTTCCGGGCCTAGGAGAGAGGCTGTTTGGCGTTGTTTGAGTGGTGGAAAATCCCCACTCGAAAGAAGAATAAGGCCTTCAATTTGTGGATGATTTTGAGAAGAAACAGATCTTTTTGCGAAGAGCGAATACTGCATGCCAAATTTATTATTTTCTTGAATAGAGGAAGGAAGGTTGTTCATGTAGAGATCCTTAAAGGGAACTTTTTTAATCTGAGTTGAGGTTGTATTGCTGAACAGAGATGTTGTGTTTTCAAGGTAACTTTTAAATGAAGATTTTATTTTAAGGATTTCAGAAGCGACACTTGCTGTCTCAAGAAGCTCTTTTCTTTTAAGATTTTGTTTGTAAATAAAAGGAAGAATGCTTGATATAATTACAAGCACAAGAAGCACTTCTAAAAGCATACGACCATGATTTCTGGATGAGTTAATCACTGAATTGCTCCTCCGCCTGGTTCAATTTTTGTGTTTCGACATTGATTGTTTCCGCCAACGAGATTTTCAAGAACTTTCGTAAGGTTGCAAGTTTTTGCTTGACCTCTTAAATTGACGTTTACAAAAACAACTTTGTTGTTAGAATTAATGAGAAAGTCATTTTTTACTTCGACATGCTTTGTGAATTTAATATTATTCGATATATTCAGATGTGAAAGTTTAAGAAAATTTGTTGAAAGTTTTTTCGGGGTGAATCCTGTGTTCTGAACTCCTTTAAGAGTTAAGAATGTTGTTTCGACAGTATCAGCCACTGTGATGGAAGCACCGTCTTCTTCTTGGATGAGAGAAACAGAATAACTACTTCCTCCATATTGATTTGAAAGCGATTGAGCTGTCATTGTTCCTTTAGAAATTAGCTTGTCTGAGCTTGATATTTGTTTGACAGAAGAATCTGTTCCTGAAAGATAAAGTGTGTTATAAAAATATCCCGTTTTTGCATAGAAAAACGTGCTTTCAGGCGTTTTATTTCTGTTTGTAAGTTCTTCCGTATTGATGTAAAGATTGTTCGTGCGCATATATCCGGGATAAGTTACGACAACATTTTTTGTGAAAATATCCTGAACGTTGTCAATGTCATACTGGCTATCAAAATAGAGATTTGTTTCCATACTATTTGCCTCAGGGAGATCTGCTTGGATTGTTCGAGAAAGAAGGGATGTTTCTTGAAAAGCCCCTTTTGAAACAAATATCTTCATGACGATTGCATGATCGACACCATCTAAAGTTTCTTTCCAACTGTTATTTTGTCCATAAGCGGTTCCGTTTTCTGCATATCCTGCATCTGGTCCAATATGCTCAATGATTTTAAGAGCTTGCACTGCTGTTGTTGTTTTTGTCAAAAAGGCAATTAGAAAAGATGTTGTTTGAGATCCAGTTTCATTTTCTTCTTTCTTTACGGAAAGTTGATATTTCTGAATAATGCTTGAAAAATGTTTAAATGATTCAGAAAGCCCGTAGTCTTTTAGTTTCGTAATGAGTGGCGCATCAAAATAACTCTCTGAGAAATCATTTTCCCAAGAATCATGATGAACGGAGACGAAGTTATTTGCGGCATATTTTAAACGATCAAGTTGTTTAGCAACCGCAACATTTCGGATTTCTTGTGTTTGTCTATTCATTTGTTTATAAACAAAAGGAGAGACTGCCATCAAAATAGAAATGGCGAAGATAACTTCAAGAAGGCTGAGCCCAGATTCTCTTTTCTTCATTTGAATACCTCGGTGCAATTCTCAACGCTATCTACGCGTTCAATTGTGGTGCATAGATCTCGGTAGAGTTTGTCATAAATTTTTTCGATGGCTGTTTTAACAGAAGGCGATCCTTCTGTTAAAATAATGAGCAACTCGCTTCCTTCCAAGTTTTCAACATCAAGGCTTGGAAGAAGTGTGTTTGTGCCATCAAAGTCAAACATGTATGTGTAAAGGTCGGAGTAAGTCTCTTCTCCTTGTTGATAAGGAGAAAAAAGAATTTTAGGGGTATAAAGAATTGAATCATTATTAAGTGTGAGATTTAGATAGCCCGGTGAAACTTCTTCGTAGATGCCAGGTTCGTCTGCTTTCTCTTGTATCCGTGTTGGTTTTGATTTGATTGCATATCTAACTTCAAAACTATTCTCATACAAATCACCTTCCTCAATCACAAAAGGCTCCCCTGTATCATTTTTCAAAGAGAGTTCATAGGTGACTGTGACTAAGCGATTATTTGCTTCGGAACCATCTATATTATTTAAACAGAGTTTAGAAAGTTTAACTTCCGTGAGAATGGTTTCTTTTTGTACAACGTTTTCCATCCCAAAGAGATGAAGTTCTCGGACCAGTCCACCTTCTGAAATATTGAGGTTGTTTTCAACTCTAAGAGTAGTTGTGTTCTGACGTCCTGCTGTTTGTCCTAAAACAGAGTAGATTGTGACTTGATCAAATTGTGCTTTTGGGAGATGAATATTTTCTATTACTTGAAGATTGTAGATGCTCATTTGTTCTGTATAGAAATTTTTTGCAAAAACACCCACAACATTTTCGATGTTATTATTTCCTCCCATACTTAGATCAGTCAAAAATGTATTTCCTTGGTTAATTTCATCTATTTTATAACGTGCAAGAAAGTTATAGCTTACATCGACAGGCTGAATGGCCATGAGAATTGCTTGCGTAGGGAGGGAATATCCCCATTCCTCTTTTGAGAGACTCCATATTCCGGACACATTTATGATTTCACCATCTTCATCAACAATGGCTCCGAGTGCGCCAATTGAATCCGCAATATGGCGACTTTTAAGGTAAGAAAGCGGTTTTTCTTCCATCTCTATAGGCGGATAGACAACAACAAAACCTGATGTCAGTGCATTGTTATTTTTATATGTGCGTTTGATATGGATTTCGTAGTTTTGTGAAAAACGATCGGTGAGGTCGAAAGAATTCGCGAGTCCATATTTTGATAAAAGAGATATCATGCTTTGTCCGGAGAGAACAGTGAGGCCTTCTTGAATCTCAGGATCTGAACGGATATAGCTGAGTGCAACAGCGCCAAGTTGTCTGATGCGATGCGCGATCGCTTGTTCTTGAGAGGTTTCTCGGCGTGCAAATTGCTTCTCCATAACAAATGGAATGGCAATAACCATAATTGCCAACACAAGCAAGATTTCAAATAAAAGATTTCCCCGACTTCTCATCTCTTTCGAGCTTAAAATCTTTTTCGCTTTAAATCAAACTAAAAATATGATATTCTTTCTTCATATTCTAAATGTAAGGAGAAAAATAATGCGTTTATTTTCAGTTGTTCTTTTTAGTTTGTTTTTAAGTTCAGGTGCTTTTGCGCAAACCGAACCGAACTATTATGACTTGTCAAATGTTTTAGAGTCATTAAAATCACTTAAGAATTCATGTCCTCAGACAAACCCAGCTTGTGATGCAACTTGTTCTAATGGAATGCGTCGTGCGATGATGATGAATAATGGTGGAAATGTGACAGCACAACAAGCGAATGCACTTAAAGACTTTTGGTGGAAGTGCTATAATACATTAATGAAACGTTAAGCACTTGCTTTTCAGTTCGTAATCTTCTAAAATCCTTTCTGTATTCAGTAGAGAGGATTTTTTTATGTTAAAAAAGCAATCAATTATTCAGTCATTATTTATTTTATTTATCGGTGTGTTGATGGGATGTTCTCTTGTTGGGGGCAACGCGCCTGCAGAGGAAATTGAAGAAGGACGAAAAGTCACAAAGCTTTCTCAATCTGAAGAAGAAGATATGTTATTGCTTTTTAGTAAAGTTTATGAAGTCATAAAATCTGATTACGTGGAAGAAGTTGGCGAAAAAGAATTGCTCGAAGCGGCCATGAATGGCATGCTTTCATCCTTAGATCCACATTCTCAATTCCTTAATGCAGAAGAATTTAAAGAGATGAACGAAGACACACGGGGTGAGTTCGGCGGTCTTGGAATGACTGTGTCAAAAGGCAAAATGGGGATTCTTGTGATTGCGCCTATGGACGATACACCAGCATTCCGTGCAGGTGTTCAATCTGGAGATATTATTACACATGTTGATGACGTGATTGTAAGTGAGCTTTCTTTGAGTGATTCTGTTAAGAAATTAAAAGGAAAACCAGGGTCTAAGGTTAAATTAACGATTTTTAGAGAAGGGGAGAATAAGCCTCTGAAGATGACACTTAAGCGTGAAATGATTCATGTGCAATCCGTCAAGACAGAACTCAAGCGCGATGGTAAAATCGGCTATATTCGAATCAGTGTTTTTGACACGAACACAGATACTCTTTTGAAAAAGGGAATTGCAAAACTTCAGAAGGATTCTAAGCAGATTGAAGGATATATTCTTGATGTGCGTGCCAATGGTGGCGGATTGTTGCCTCAAGCGATTGCTGTTGTCGATACCTTTATTGAGGGGGGTGAAGTTGTTTCAACACGCCCACGCGACAAAGAGCAAGGAAAAAGTTATTTTGCAGAACATGGTCCTTACGCGGTTAAAGGAGATTTGACTAATGGATTGCCTCTCGTTGTCTTGATTAATCAAGGATCTGCATCCGCATCTGAAATTGTGGCTGGTGCCTTGCAGGATCACAAGCGTGCTGTGATTGCCGGTGTGAAATCTTATGGAAAAGGATCCGTGCAAACGTTGATGCCTGTGACAGAAGATACCGCAATTAAGTTGACGACATCACGTTACTATTTACCGTCTGGACGAACAATTCAGGCAAAGGGAATTACGCCGGATGTTGAAATAAAATTCGCGAAAGTTGAAGAAATTGAAAATGAGGATTCAGACCTTTTCTCTGAGGCAAATCGTGCAAACGCACTTGATGCTAAAAAAACTCAGAAAAAGAGTGAGAAAGAAGATAAAGATAAGAAAGATGATTATCAACTCGAACGTGCAATGGATCTTCTCCGAGGGATGGCTGTTTATCACGATTCGCAGCCGAAAACTGTCGAAAAAATAAATGAAACGACATCAGAATCAGAAGATAAAGAAGAAAAGAAGTAATGCAAATTATTGTTCTTTCTGACATTCATGACTCAATGGTAAACTTGAAGCAAGTCGTTTCCGATGCAAATATCATGAAAATTCCTCACATTGTTTTTTGTGGGGATTTTTGTTCTCCAATCCCAGCAAAATTTCTTGCCTCAGAATTTGAAGGGGAAATTCATGCTGTATTTGGAAATTCTGAAGATCGAAACACAACACCAACGCTTTCAGAAAACTTCCCTAATTTCCATCATTACGGGGATATTGCAAAATTTGATCTAGAGGGCAAAAAGATTGCCGTTGTTCATTATCCAGATCAAGCAGAAGCGCTTGCAAAATCTGGTGCATTTGATTTTGTTTTTTCGGGGCATACACATAAGCATAGTCTTCAAGAAATGGGAAAAACAATTTGGGTTAATCCTGGAGATTTAATGGGATTTAAGGAAAATCCACATTATGCTCTTGTCGACCTTGAGACACGTGAAGTTAAATTCATTCAAGTTTAGTCTTGATTTCTAAATATTTTTGTTTTATAATGCTTGCATTGATGGTAAGGAATTAGAAAGGGGCGCGAAAGAGGTCTCTTTTTTTTATAAACTTTTTACCGTTGTCATTCCGGCGTAGGTCGGAATCTCGTATGGAATTAGATGCTGAAATGAATTCAGCATGACACTAGAAAGAAAATATGAAAACAAAAATTGAACAAATCGAAGATTTAATTACGCCAACGCTCCGAGAAGAAGGAATTACCGTTGTTGATGTGCGTTTTTATTCACGTGGAAACACGAATGTTCTTGATATTCGTCTTGAAAATCTTGATGAAACAAATATTACAATTGAATCCTGTGGAAAAGCGTCTCGAACGATTTCCGCTTTGCTTGATGTAGAAGACATTGTTCCGGAAGCGTTTTTGCTTGAAGTCGGATCTGCTGGATTGGATCGTCCTTTGAAAACATTAGAAGATTTTAAACGGTTCTCTGGGAGAAATGCAAAGATTGAAACCGATGTTTTGGTTGAAGAGCGTAAACGTTTTAAAGGTGTTTTAGGACAGGTTCAAGAGAATCTAGTTGAAATTAAGATGGAAGAAAAAACTTATTTGATCCCGTTTGCAAGTATTGAAAAAGCGAGACTTGTCATATGAAAACAGAGATTTATATACAAGATAGTTTTTATTTATTACGAATTAAAAAGTAGATACACATGGGAGTTGTTCCCACTATTAAGAAAGGAAAGAAGATGGATTTTTCAAAAGCATTGCCGCGTCCAGAATTGGTTGCAATGGTCTCGTTGTTAGCAGATGAAAGAGGTCTCGAACGTGATCTCGTATTTGATATTCTTGAAGAAGCAATTACAAAAGTTGCTCGTCATCAATATGGATTCGAACATGATTTGAAAATTAAAATTGATCATCAAACAGGAGGGATTCTTGTTAAGCGAGTGATTACTGTTGTTGAAGATTCACGCATGGATGAAGAAGATTTTAATGAACATCAAGAACTTATTTTATCTAAAGCAAAACACAAAGATAAAGACCTGAAAGTTGGCGATGTGATTGAAGATTTCTTACCACCGCTTTATTTTGGTCGTCAATCTTTCCAGTCTGTTCGTCAGTATGTACTTCAGTCTATTCGTCAAGCAGATCGCGAACGTCAATTTAATGAATTTGAAAACAAAGTCGGTGAGATTGTGAGCTGTGTTGTCACGCGCAATGAATACGGCAATGTTTATGTTGATATTAATGGTAAAGGTGAAGGTTTCTTACGCCGTAACGAACTCATCACACGAGAGATGCTCCATACTGGAGATCGTATTCGTGCATACGTGCTTAAGATTGAACGAACTCAAACAGGTCCTCAGATTTTCCTTTCTCGATCACACCCACAATTCCTTGCAAAACTTTTTGCACAAGAAGTGCCAGAAGTTTATGAAGGTGAAATCGAAATTAAAGCTGTTGCGCGGGATGTCGGATCTCATGCAAAGATTGCAGTATGGTCTGAAAATCCAACTATTGATCCTGTTGGGACATGTGTCGGAATGCGTGGATCACGTATTCAGCCTGTTATTAACGAGCTTAAAGGTGAAAAGATTGACGTTGTTATTTGGTCAGAAGATCCAGCTGAATTTGCTGTGCGTGCTTTGAAACCAGCAGAAGTTGCAAAAGTTGTTGTAGACGAAAAAGAACACACAATTGAAGTTGCTGTTGCTCAAGATCAACTCGCGATTGCCATTGGACGTAAAGGACAAAATATTCGTTTAGCTTCGAGACTTGTTGGCTGGCGTTTGGATATTATGAGCGAAGATGAAGAAGCCGATAAACGCAAAATTGAAGTTGCGGAACGTCTTGGTCTCTTTACAAAAGCACTTGATATTGATGAAGTGATTGCGCGTTTGCTTCTCGTTGAAGGATTCCGGACACTTGAAGAAGTGGCTTATGTTCCTGCCGAAGAATTGCTTGAAATTGAAGGATTTGAAGAAGATCTTGTTTCTGAGCTTCAAACACGTGCGAAACAATACCTCGATAAGAAATCAAAAGAGCTTTCAGATAAACAAGAAGAACTCGGTTTGGATCAATCTTTGATGGATCTTGAAGAATTTTCAATTGATCAAAAGCTTAAATTGGCTGAGTCTGGAATTAAAACAGCGGATGATGTTGGGGATCTCTCATCAGATGAGTTGATGGAAATCTTTGAAGGCATGCCTGAAAAGAAAGCGGAGCGCATTATTATGAGCTTGCGTCAAAAATGGTTTGATGAAGAAAAAGCTGAATCTGAAGATTCAGAAAAATCTGAAGAGACTCAAGAAAAAGATAAAGATGCTACTGCTGAATAAATAGGTGAAAAAGGAAAAGTATGACAGAGATAAGAAAAACATTGACGATTAATCCGAGTTCCCTTGTGGGGACGAAGAAATCGACGACGGGTGTAAAAGTTGAAAGACGGCGTCGCATTTTTCGACCTGACTCTTCTATGTCATCTTCTCAAAGTGCTTCTGGACGTGCAGAGCATTTGAAATCTATTCTTTCTCAGGCAAACAAGAACAAGGCTGAAGATCAAAAGAAAAAAGAGGAAGCGCAAGCACTTGATGCAAAACGGCGTTCAATGTTTCAGGAAGAAACTCAGAAAAAAGAAGAAATTCGTGAAAAACTTTCTGAGGTTGTTCAAGAAACACAAAAAGAGATTTCTGCTAAAAAGTTTTTGGATAAAAAGCCTTTAAAAGAAACTTCTTTTGTGAAAGAGTCTGACGATAAAAAAGAAGGTCGTCGTGTTGTTTCAGATGATTCTCGTCGGCGTTTAACCGTTAAAGATATTTTGCAAAATAATGGCGAAGTGAATGATACGCGTCGTCGGAGTGTTGCATCTATTCGACGTCGTCTTGAAAAACAGAAACGAAAAGGTGGCGATGGGTTCTCAGATCAAGAAGACAAAAAGTTTGTGAGAACTGTTCTTATTCCTGAAACAATCTCTGTAAAAGATTTTGCCACACGTATGTCTGAAAAGTCTGCAACGGTTGTGAAAAAATTGATGGAAATGGGAATCATGGCCACAATTAACCAAGTGATTGATGCAGATACCGCAGAGTTAATTGCTTCTGATCTTGGACATAAATTCCAACGCATTGGTGAAGGAGAAGTTGTT
>JAFGXE010000067.1 GCA_016936785.1 Alphaproteobacteria bacterium | reverse complement strand
TTCCGCTAAAAATAAGTTTTTGTGGGTAAATCAAAAAGTTCGCAAAACTTGTTGTTGGTAAACTAAACAACAATATAAATAAAAGATAATTAAAATAACGCATAGGTTTCTCCTTTTTCTTCTTCTCAAAAATAAGACTAAACATATAGATAAGAAAACTCAATCTAAAAGAAAAAAGATTATAATGTTTTTTATTGAAATGAACCGATCTCTTTCCTATACTCTTTCAGAGAAATCACAGAGAGGTTTATTATGGCAAAAAATAAAAAAACAAAACACGACCACGAACAAGACGCCCTTATTCGTGAAGTGTGGGATGGTGTGCGCGAAGAAAAAGCAGTACGCTTTATTCAAGACAATTGGAAACAGGGACTTTTTGGAATTATTATTTTCTTTATTGCTCTCTCTGGAATAAAATTATACAAAGCAAATGTAAATCGATCTGCTCTTAAAGAAGCACAAATTCTTGAACAAGTTATTTCCCGCTCTTCTCTTCAAGAAAAAGAGCGCCTCAACCTTCTTCAAACACTTTCATCGACTGGACGCTTTGGATACCAAGGTATTGCCGTGTTGATGCATGCCGACAAAGCACTCAAAGAAGGGCGAAAAGAAGAAGCAATTGATATTCTCAAAAACGCAAACATCCATGATGCGATTCTTAAAAATCTTGTGGCGCTAAAATATGCTTTTCTCATTTCAGATAAAGTGTCATTTGATGAACTCAAGAAAGCTTTAGATGGTATAGACGATGATGAAATATTTTCTCATTCTAAAAAGCTCCTCCTTGGTTTCAAAGCCTTTGAAGAAAATAAAAAAGAAGAAGCTCAAAAATATTTCAATGCACTTATTGAGGATGAAACAACGCCACTTTCAATCCGTTCAACAGCACAAGAAATGAAAAACATTCAATGAAAATATTCTTCTTACTTTTTTTGCTTCTCCTTGGATGTTCTGGGGACGAAGATATTATCCTAGAAGGGACAAGAGAATCTGTTTTCATTCAAGAAAACGAAATTTCAAACACAGATGAAGCGATTAACTTCTCGGAAACAATTTCTTTATCTGATAACTTACATTCCTTGTTCCGTGTTGGAGAAGGAAGTCAAAGTCGTTTTCCTCTTACAGCTCAACCCGTTTTTAAAGACGATATTATTTACACAATGGATTCATACGGAAAAGTCCAAGCAACAAATTGGGAAACAAATGATGTTATTTGGACATACAATGATGTTGCTGACTTAAAACAATCGTATGCATCTGGCGGACTTGCTGTCTATGAACAAACGCTTGTTGCCACATTTGGAACAGGGGATATTATTGCCTTTAATGCTGATACAGGTGAAAAGATTTGGAATGTTGATGCGAAAACACCTATTTACAATGCACCTCTTATTGAAAATAAGATTATCTATGCCCAGACAAAAACAAATAAGATTCTCGCTGTTCATCTTCACTCTGGCAAAGACCAGTTCGTCCTTCAAGGTGTTGAGAATGAACGTCCTCTTCTCGAAGGAAACACGCCTGCTTTTGCAAAAGACACGCTTATTGTCGGACTCACAAATGGACAGGTATTAGGTATTTCAGAAAAGGGCGATATGCTTTGGAAAGAAAAAGTTTACCTACCGTCAACAATTCGTTTAGCAGGTCTTATTAAAGATATTGTCGCACCTCTCGTCGTTCAAGACAATGATGTTTTTGTCACAGGACTTAGTGGTGCAACTTCTAAAATAAATCTCCACTCCGGAAAAGAAACAATAAGCCTACCAGATGGATCGCGCTATGCCCCTCTTGTAAATAGTAAACAGCTCATTCTTCTAAATACAAAAGAAGAAATTGTCGCTTACAATCACATCTCAGGACACGAAATCTGGAAAAAATCTCTTCATCAAAGTTTAGAAGACACACGAATATTTTCTTTCCCGATGCTTGTAAATAACCATCTTGGTGTTTTTGATTCAGATGGATATCTAAATATCTTCTCGCTTCAAACTGGAGAATTCCTTAAAAAAATAAATATTGGAATCACACCTGCCCTTAAACCTTTATATCATAAAGATCATCTTTTCTTGATTTCGAAAAATGGTCGCCTCTATACTCTGAAGAAAGGAGAACACAAATGAAAGCATTTTTAGTTGCATCATTTTTAATGCTCACAACTTTATCTATTTTTTCCCCCGCACAAGCGCAACAACAAAAACTCCGCGGGCTCTATCTTTGTCCAGCAGAAAGTATTTCCATAAATAAACTCGGAATCAAACCAGAGCTTTTTTCTAAAATAAACCAAGCTGTCCAACTTCTTAAAAATGTTGTTTTCGGCATTTGTCTTATTTGGGGACTTCTTGAGATCATCTATGTTTTCTTTGGAAAGAAAGAGGATAAAGATAAACGTGTAAAACAAGTCAAACATGTTGTTCTTGTCTTTCTCTTAATGGTAGGCGTTAGTGTCGCATTTAATCTCATTGCAAAGGGAGAGCTTTTCTCAACTACCCAGCAAACTTATGTTGATACACGTCGCACAACGAAACTCTTTGAAAAATGCACAGCAAGATCAACTGGTGCACAATTTGTTCCAGCGCAATATATTAAACGCGCACGCTAAAAGGAAAAAAAATGAGACTTCTCTTTCTCGCTTTTGGTTTATTTCTCACAATTAGCTTTGTTCTCCCAAAGGGAGGACGTATTCAGGCAACATCGTCTATTCAAAGTACAAAAATAAAAGGCTTATTTCTATGCGAAACTTACGGAACAATTTCTGAAAAATCATCGGAAATTATTCAAGGATTTTCTCTCGTTGATCTCATCAAGATTTTTCGCAACCTTGTTTTTCTTGGCTGTTTTATTTGGTGCGGATTCTATCTTTTTAAAGGTGTTTTTATGGGGACGATCCCTTGGAAAGAACTCCATGAAGGAAGCTTTATCTTTCTAGTTACACTTTTTATTTGGGTTGTTATTCATGCATTCATCATAGACACAAAACACACATCTCAATATTACCAGGATATTCGTCACCCTAACCTTGTTTTTGAAAAATGCCACAAAGGAGACATGGGTGCATCTTTTGTTCAGGCACGCTATATTCGCAAAATAAAAGGAGACTGATGTGAAAAGAATTATAAACCCTTCCAAAACACGTATTGAATCTGCTCAAGCTGTTCTTTTTGAAGAAGCCCGTGCAATCCAAGTTATGGCACATGAAATGGTTGAAAATACAACACTCGGGAAAAATTTCATCAAAGCTCTTCACCTTATTGAAAAAGCACAAAAAACAGGAAAAGTAATTGTTTCTGGAATGGGCAAATCCGCACATATTGG
>JAFGXE010000066.1 GCA_016936785.1 Alphaproteobacteria bacterium | reverse complement strand
TGTCGATTGCATTCCACATTTTGAATACAGATTCCCCCTTCCTCCATTTTGAAGCAGATTCACCTGAAAGGCAAGATATTTTATTTGAAAAATGGGTACAGGTAGTGTATGCTGTCTTTTGGAGGAGTTCTATATGAAAAAAGTTCTTGTGTTATTTTTATTTCCATTTTTTTATCATTCCCCTGCAGAAGCAGCAGATCTGGGAGCCAACACAGACGAACGTCTTGTTAGTTATTCTGGATGGTCAGGTTTTGATGGACTCTTGATGGGTGATTTTTTATCTCTTACAAATGATGTTGCAATATATGATTTACTATCCGAGACAGGTAGTTCGGTCGATTTAGCAGGAGAGACAGGTATTTCTTCCGATTATATTGATTTATTTTCCAAGACACTTTCAATCACCGATTCAAAAAATAAAATCACAAATCTTATTCTCACAGATACAGAAATTCGAGATTCTATTGGTAATGGAATACTTATTACAAACGGACTTACATTAAATTCATCTGTGATTAATTTTTCTCTGGGATCAACGATTCAGTGGGGACAAGATAATACAGGACCCGATTCCGCAACCCTTTCTCTTTCAGGGGGGGCTTCCTTTACAAATTTAAACGGGCTAGACGTTGGAACGATTCTCGTGACTGATTTTGATTCAAATATAATTGATGTCATTTCTGATAATATTTCCGCAAACACTCTTTTGGTACAAAATGCTGGTAGTCTTACTATTCAAGCTACTACTCTTACCGTGAGTGAGGAGATTAATTTATCCGATGCGACAGTAGGTCTCAGGATCGAAACAGTTGATCTTTCCTCTGCATCAGAAGTTAATTTTTCAGGTACACAGCTTACTGGGGGTACTGTTGACACAGAATTTCAACTTGGATCAGACTTAACATTTGATGCAACAATTTTTGATTTGAATGGCTCTAGTCTTACTTTTTCAGGTGGTGAAAACCTCATTGTTTCAAATGATATTTCCAATATTATTGGGTCTGGCAACGAAATTGTCACAACAGATGGTGGTGTCATCATTCAAGAAGGCGCTACACTTGATGTTGACTCTATTGATACACTCACTGTGAATTCTTTATCAGTATTAAATGACGGTTCCACTTTGGGAACACTTCAGTTAACAGACGCCAATCTAGATGTCGCAAATACACTAACAATCCAAGGCGACATTTTCCTTGATGGTGACGTCTTTGTTTCTGCCCATGATATTGCGGGCTCTAAAGGATTTTACACAATTGGATCTGATGCTATTGTAGAAATTTCCGCAACCACTGGAGGATTAAACGCAGAAGGTATTATTATTGAAAATGGAGATACAGAAACGACTATTGTCACTTTTGCTCTTAATGACACGATGGATGTTGGAACATTTACAGCATCGGGACAAAATGTTTATCTCGACTTAACAGCAGATACACTCATTGCAGGAAGCCTTGTACTTGCAGAGGCAACTGTTGATCTTACTCTTTCAGATCTTTATGCAACAACGGCTGACTTCAGAGGAACAGACTTTACTATCTATAACGATCTTGTCATTCATATAACAGACCTTACGCTTAACGCAACTGATTTCCAAATTAGCGATTTTGACTTGTCCTTTACAGATGATGGGACAACAGATTTAACTAATATTACGATAGCAGAAAGAACAACGTTTGCAGGAAATGGAGCATCCACGGTTGATGTCGCAGGGACAACGACAATTAACTCACTCGCAACGCTTGATTTAGATGCTATCACTTTCTCAACAAACGAACTTGCAAACGATGGCACTTTATCTTTTGGATTTGACAATGCAAGTCAAACAAAACTTAATGTATCTAATGGTTTTTTAAATTCAGGAAATATAGAAGCAACTGGCGATGTTGTTATTAACAGTGATGTCACTCAAACAGGCATTGGTTTTATTGATGATGGTTCTTATGATGTTGGGAATGTCACCGTAAATGGTGAATGGACGATTGAAGCTGGGAGTTCCCTTATATCAACAATTGACTCTCTTCATGTCGATGAATTCACGATTAACGGAGAACTCGACCAAACAGCAGGGACAATTACGGCAACAAATGTAACTGTAGCAAGTGGCGATATCACTAATTCAGGAAGTGGTGTATACAATATCAGCACCTTAACTACAACAGGATTATCAACCTATTATATCACCGCAATTGATGTCAATTCTTTTGAGAATCAAGGTGATTTAGAAGTTGACTCTGCTAACTTTGGATTTACAACAGGCTCTGTAAAAACGGTTCAAAATGAAGGAACTCTTAACTTTGATGAACTTTCATTTCTAATTAAAACTGGCGAAACAATTACAGGTACAGGAAACCTATACATTGATACAGTCTTTCAAAATCAGGGGATAATCTCAGGCACACAAGACATTGATAATTTTGATCTTTTTGCAAACACCACTGGATCACTTACAGGTCTTACAAGTTTTTACAATGATGGATCACTTCTTAACGGTGGCACGATTTCAAATCTTGGTACCTATAATCAAAATTCCACAGGCACAAGTGAAAATACAGCCTCTGGTGTCATGAGCGTAAATGCTTTTGATATCGAAGCAGGAACTTTTATTAACAATGGCTCATTGACGATCAACTCTCTTGGGACAATTTCAGGCATACTCACAAATGATGGAAATCTCACAGGACAACTTGACGTTTCTTCAGGCGGGGTTTTAAACCAAACTGGCTTAGGTAATGTGACGGTCGCTTATGATGTTGATCTTTCCGGTAATTACGACATCACTGGAACACTAGGGTTGCTAACCTATAACGGTACTCTCGTGATGCAAGATAGCGGAACAATCACTCATAATAATAATTTCACTATTGGCACAACAGGGGTGTTTGATCTTACTCAAACAAGCAATGATTTTGACCTTGGAGGACTGACGAACAATGGCCGCATCAAAATTGACGCATCTGGAGATACTCAATTCCTTTCTTCATCTTTTACAAACAATGGGGTTATTGAATCTGAAGCAGGGGCTTATTTTGAAATTGATACCGACTTTATCAATAATGGACAAATTCTTGGAAAAGGAACTTTTGATATTCTTGCAGAAAAATGGATTCAACAAAGAAACAATGCTGTCCTTGCAGTTGACTTTAGAAACTTTGGTATATTCAAATTTGGTGCAGGTCTGAGTAAAATCACATTTCAAGGAACGTTTGATAACTACGGGACGCTTTCAGGGCAAGAAAATGTCTCCCTTAATTTCTCTGGTGTAGATGCAAAGTGGATTGAGAATAATGCAGCCGGAATCGACGTCAAAGAATTTGTTTTCTCAAATGGCGCAACGTTTGATTTGAATGTGGATAAGTCCTTAAACGGAGATTTAAAAATGACAGATAGTGTTTTGGATCTCGATTCAAATACGCTCACAGGAGTTAACTCACTTTCTCTCCTCAACACAGAAGTTCTGATCAATTTCCAAGGAGGTGATGGAGATACCGTTATTCAAACAGACAACGTCGTTCAACTCCGTAATGTAGGTTTTGACTTTACTGGATCAAACCATTCCTTGGATAATCTTGATATGATCACGCTTGTTCAAGCAGGTGGCTCTCTTTACTCCCGTGATCTTTATCTTGTCAATGTTTCTGAACTATTTTCTGGAAATCAAATCGCGATCTTTGATTACACAAACGGAGATTTGAACTTAAAAACGATCAACAAGATGGTTTATGAAACAGACTTTGATCTTTCAGAGAATAACACAAATATGGCAGAGGTCATGACAGTACTCCAAGATGAAGCTGTCTCGACAGAAGATTTCCAACTCCTTACGCATTTTGCAACTGTCGCAGCATCTGGAGATCAAGATGCCCTTGCACTTGCTTTAGAAGAAATCCGTCCTCAGAATATTGACGCAACAATGAAGACAGGACAGCTCATCACAGATTCCGTTTTAAATCAACTCACTACACATGTTGAAACAAATTCACGTCAAGCGAGTTTTGAACATCGCTTGTCTCTCCCAACAGACAGTGTTTGGTTTGATATTTCTGCGATTGATTCTCAAACGGAACGTGTTGGTGATTTTAAACCTTATGAAACAATGGGCGCAACTTTCACTCTTGGACGAGAAACAGCGTTTATGCGCGATAAGTTCTTCGGTGGCGTTGTTGGCTCTCTCTCTATTCTGAAGACAGAAGGAAAAGATGATAACGCTCAAGATCCAGCTTATACAATTGATAGCCAAGCCATGACACTTTCTGCCTACACACAGTATCTAACAAAGTATGTTTCTTTCTATGGGATTTTAGGTGGCAGTCTTCAACGTCATGATCAAGAACGCACAACTTTCTTGAAAAACACAGCAACATCTGATTATAGCTCAACAAACTTTTTCGGAAGAATTGGCGCAGAGCTTGCTTTCTCTAAATATATCGTTCCAACCGTCTTTGTTTCGCACCAAAAACTCGGCGCAGTGGACTATGAAGAAACAGGGGCAACTGGTGAGAACCTTTCTGTAAAAGGAGGCGATGTAGCTCTGACACAAATGGGCGCGGGTCTCCGTCTTCAAACAGAACTGCGTGAAGCAGATTTGACGATTCTTCCTTACTTAAAAGTTGAAACACGCACGACGATTAGTGGCGACGACGGCGTTGAATTCAAAAATGAATTTGTCGACAATCAAGCACTTCCTTCTTTTGTGAATACAACAAATCCATTTGCAAGTAATGCGACTGTTCTTGGTGCAGGAGTTGATCTTTACGAAGCGATGAGTGCGACAAAAACAACGTTGTACTATCAGATGACCGATCGCGATGCCGCAACGGATCATCAGCTTGGTGTTCAAATCAATATGATGTTCTAAGTTTCAAATAAAAAAACTCCCCATCTTGGGAGTTTTTTTAAAGGCTATATTCCATTCAACATATAATTGTTTAAAAGGCTGGGTCCCCGCTTTCCGCCTTTACTAAAGCTATGAAAAGACTGATGTGCGAGGATGACACAACGTATGAAGAGATCCATCCTCCTTTGTCATCCTCAAAATTACTCATTGAGCTTGTGGTTGCTGAGCCGAAGCATCGAAATGGATTTTAGGGGTCCAGTCTTTACCCTCATTTGTCATCATCCCGACGCAGGTCGGGATCTCCTGCCGACTCACGACTAAAATCTTAGGAGATTCCAGCCTTCGCTGGAATGACACCTTTTTCTGTCATCCTTGAAGGCTCGCCTTCGGGGATCCAGTCATCACACGAAACATCGTTTTTTTAACTTAATTTCTTCATAAAGTAAGCAACAAAAGCAACACCCCTAAGACAATGCGGTAGTAAACAAACACATCAAACGAATGCATCTTCTTGATCCATTTTACAAAATAAAATAAACACAGAAATGTAAAAATACACGAAAAGAAAATACTCAAAAATAATTCAGATAAACTAATCATCGGCATATCGATTACCGTCAAAAGAGACGCCCCTAAAATTGTGGGCACGGAAAGAATAACCGAAAAATAAATTGAGGCTTCCCGACTAAACCCAAAAAAACGCAATGCTGTCAGCGTGATCCCAGAACGAGACACCCCCGGAAACAAAGCTAAAATCTGAACAGCGCCTATTCCCAATGCCTGTTTCCAAGTCATTTCACTAAGATTTTTTTCTCCTTTTGCATGGTCTACCCAAAGAAGAAGCGCTCCAAAAACAATCGAGTTTATCCCAATCCATAGAAAAGAACGCGGGTTTGCAGAAACGAAATCTTGAATAAGAAATCCTCCAATTGCCGTCGGAATGAGTGCTATAATCAAAAACAAAATGAGTTTTGGTTGTGAAAAGTCACTTTTAACTTTCACTTTTCCAATCAAGTTTTTCCCCATTTGTAAAAGTGGTTTTGAATAAAAAACAAGAACAGCAAGAACTGTCCCAAAGTGCATTGCAACATCAGAAAAGAGACTTTGCTCGGCAATTCCTAAGAACCGCCCGACTAAAATTAGATGCGCAGAAGAACTAATTGGAAGAAACTCTGTGATTCCCTGAACAAGAGCTAAAACGAAAATTTCAATCAATGACATGCTATTTCCTTAATTTTCTTGAAATTTCAATCAATTTAATCTATATTAGAGACGAATCAAATACAAGGACAAAAATGGCACAGGCAGAATTTAAAAAAGGGGATTACGTTGTTTACCCTGCACATGGAGTTGGCGAAGTTCAAGCCATCGAAAAGCAAACTTTTGGCGATCAAGAACTTGAGCTTGTCGTTGTGAAATTTGAAAAAAATCGCATGACACTCCGTATTCCTTTAGACAAGGTAGATATTTCCGGACTTCGTAAACTTTCTTCAAAGAAAGAGATGGACAAGATTGTCGGCATTATCAAAGAAGCGCCTCAATCAAAACGCATGATTTGGTCACGCCGTGCACAGATGTATGAAGATAAAATTAATTCAGGAAATCCAGAGAATGTCGCTGAAGTTGTTCGCGACCTTTATCGTAATGTGAAAAAAGATGAGCAATCTTTTAGTGAACGCCAAATTTATCAAAAAGCGCTAGAACGCCTTTCTTCAGAATATGCAACAATCATGAAACTCGACCTTGATAAGGCAAATCTCAAACTTGAAAAAGTGATGGAAAATAGTCCTGAACGCCAAGTTTCTGAAGAGTCCTCCGAAGAAACACTTGAGGACGAATTATAAAAACCTCTCGGTTAAAATTGTACCCGTAGCTCAGCTGGATAGAGCGTTGGTTTCCGAAACCAAAGGCCGGAGGTTCAAGTCCTCTCGGGTACACCATTCTTTATTCTGAGTAGTTTACCATAAAAATGAGAGACATATTTTCTCA
>JAFGXE010000065.1 GCA_016936785.1 Alphaproteobacteria bacterium | reverse complement strand
TTACTAACCGTGTAAAGTGACGACGCTCTGACAAAATCGCGCGCTTATAGGTTTCAAAAGCAAATGCACTCATTTCTCCAGAGATATGCTCAAACGCCTCTCTCAGTTGAGAATCAGCTTGAGTCTGAGGACTATACGCCCGTGCTAACAGTTGATCATAACTTCTCTGAATAAAAAAACGTTCTTGAGTTTCATCTAACATTGAAAAATTCGGATCAAGCTCTGCCTCTGCTGAGAATTTTTTAAGAACTGTCTGACAAAAAGCATGGATTGTTTGTATTTTCACCGTATGAAGCTCATCAAGAACTTCTACAAAAAGTGTCCGAGCCCTTTTCAAATAGTCATGAGGGCAATCAACATATTGAAACAACTCCGTGATAAGAGCTTCCTCGGATAAAAGAATAAATGACTTGAGTGTTTTTAAAAGTCGCTCTGTCATTTCATTCGCAGCCACTTTTGTGTATGTTAAACATAGAATTTGAGAGGGCTTTACACCATCCAAAAGCAATCTCACGAGCCGACGGACAAGTATTGTTGTTTTTCCTGTTCCAGCAGAGGCAGATACCCAAAAAGATTGCTCAGGCAAAGTCGCCTGTGATTGAATAGCCGTCGCTTTTTGAATAAGATGTTGCTTCATAAATTCCAACGATTATTGATCCAAAACCATTGTTCAGGATAGTCTTTAACCCATCCCCCAATTATGTCATTTATCTTTTGCATATTCAGTAGAATATCTTCTTCTTTTCCAGAAGAAGGCAAAATAGGAGAATGAATAATAACCCGATGTCTAAAACCTTTTTCTCTCACCATTTGAATAGGCAAGATTGGACAATTAAACTTTGCAGATAAACGGGAGAGAGCCGTTGATGTCTGTGCCGGCTTTCCTATGAATTTCAAATGATCTCCCGTATCAATATGTAGATCAGATGTAATAGACACTGGAATGTTGTCTCGCAAACTCTTAATCGCCTGCATCATTCCCTCTCTTCCTTTCGGGAGAAAAGAAACTGTTGAAAGGTCATTCCCAAATAATTTTAAAAGAGCAGGAAAAGATAATGGGTTATTCGGTGGACGAAAGAACACAGCAGTTGGCTGATTAACCTTCCCAAATGGCATAGAAATTAGCCCAATGCTATTGATATGTGCATTCGCAATCAAAAAAGGCTTTCCTTGCAGTTTTTTGAGGTTTTCAAGTCCTTCAATTTTCAAATACTCAGATCCAATTTTTTTCAAATGAGCAACTTCTCCAACTGTCCGTCCAAAATTTTCCCACATCTTTTCTAAAATAGTTGGAAAATCTTTTTTCCGATCAGACATCACATACGCCATATTTTTCAGTGCAAGACGATTCCGACTTGAAAGACGTTTACCGATTTGTTTTCCAAGCCATCCTCCAAAATTTGAAGCCACGCTAAGAGGAAGCAATTTGAATACAAGATAAAAAAACCATATTCCAAGACCTTCCAATGGATACTTCACCCAACGGTTCATGATTCGATTTGAACGATGCGGATGCAAGGAAGGTTCACCTTGGAATGGAAGAAGCATAAGCCCTATTCCCAAACCAATGACGCTTCCAATTGGCATCAAAAAAGATATTGCGAGAATAAAAAAGGAGACTCCAAGACCAATCTTAAGGAAATCCCAACGCTTCACCCACCAAACATAAGCAGGAAACAACGAAAAAATAAGACTTATTATAAACATACCCTTGTTATACCGAATTTAAATTTTATCTTCAAGATGAAAAAAAAAGAGAGACAATGTCTCTCTTTTATAAAATCTTTAATATTCTTATTCGAAGTAAACATCTGCTTTACCACCAGAAAATATTTCAACAAGATATCCAGCAATAAGAACAAGGAATAATGGACCAATCACTTTTAAAACCTCATTCCAATCGATCGTTCCTGCAATAACACCTTTTATTCCCGTATACACAAGCCAGATTGCAGCTGCCACAAAAATCAAAGGCTTAATCTTTGTAAAAATTGCACTCGCTTGAGTCACGATATCAGAAACATCAGCAAACGCTCCTTGACTCGCAAAGAAAACGACGCAAAAAACAGCTAAGAAGCCCGCTAAATTCTTTGTAATGATTGACAACATTTTAAATCCTTTTAATTATTGTAACCGATTGTACTCTATTTTTATCTGTTCTTCAAGTTATTTTTTCTCTACTTTTCCAATCGAAAGCCCTTGAAGAAGCGACGGTGTATTTTGTTCTTGATCCTCAGAAACAGCTTTTCTTTCCACCTGAAGATCCGCAATTGATTTTGGTTTTTCGAATGCACGCGTATAAATGTGTCCAAGAACAGCTTGTGTTTGTCCGAGAGGTCCTTCTTGAATAAATCCAAAAATCAGACTATCTGGATCATGTATTTTGAGTGTTTTCAGAAAATTATCATAACGCAATTTGAAATTCGCAAACTCTTTTGCAATCCCTTCACTCTTTTTAAAAGTCCGACGCACATCCTCAAGAACACCTGGATCTCGAGATGCCTGAGAAATAAACTGCCGACAAAGAATCCACAAATCTTGTGACTCAGGACGTTTATCAAGCGATGGCACATCTGCAAGAACGATATGCCTTAAAATCTTTCGAAGACTTTCATAAAAATCTTGGTAAACCGTTGGCAAAAGAGAAAAGAACTGCGTTGCATAGTCAACCTTATTCAGCTCAATCAATTTTTTACTAATTGTTTCTAAATTTCCGAGTGTCACCTGATGTCCGCGAGAAAGACGAAAAACAAGGGTTTTAAAATCGTTATCATGTAGCGACTTTTGAATAAATGAGGTAAGAAAGGCAAAAAAGAACAACGGCACAAACGCCAAAATAAAAATATCTTGAATCGCAAGTGTTTCAACACCCGCATAACTTAGAAAACTAAGATTCTTCGGTAAAGAGATAAAAACATAGCGTGCCCATAAAAACCCAAAGAAACCATACGTTCCCCAAAGAATAAAAGTGTTATATTTTTTCATGACGATAAACATTTTATCATAAAAATAGGATCAATTCAAGAAACACTTCTTCGAATATCCAAAAAAGTCTGTAAAATCTTTGTCGCAGCAAGTTTATCAAGAACCTTTTTGCGCTTTCCTCTTGAAAGATCTGCTCGCTTGATTAAATCAGAAGAAACTTCTTTACTTGAGAAACGCTCATCCACAAAATGCACTTTTAAAGAGATTTCTTTTTCCAGAAGTATTGCAAGGCGTCGAATTTTTTCAGAAAGAGAACGTTCTTGCCCTTCAAGCGTAAGAGGTAAACCTAAAACAATTTCTTTGATTTTATAAGCATCGGAAACCTGTTTAATTTCTTTTACAAGATCCTGATGACCTTTATTTTCGATTTGTTTTAAAGGGAGTGCAATTGAATTAAACTCATCCGAAACAGCAAAACCAATTCTTTTTTCACCGTAATCAATGCCTAGAATACTCATTAGGCAAAAAATCCAATCGACAGAAACGCCAGACCAAGAATAAGATAAAAACGTTTCTGCGCAAGAACCTCGGTCATATCATGAGGGTGATGATGACTGACATACAAAGAAAGAAAACCAAGAAACGCCCAAACAAAAAACATTAATCTTTTAATAGATTCTGTGCATACTTCTTCATATTTTCTTCAAGAAGCGCAAATTGCACATCAACCTTCTCCTTATTTCTTTTAAACCGAACAAGCTCTTTTCCATCAAGATTTTCAACTGAAGGCATTTTCACAGTCAGCGGATTGACATGTACTCCATTTTTAAGAATCTCATAGTGAAGATGTGGTCCAGTTGATCGTCCTGTTGATCCAACATACCCAACAATTTCACCCTGTTTTACTGTTGATCCAACATGAACACCTTTTTTAAATCCTCTTAAATGTGCATAAGCTGTTTCATACATCCCATTATGACGAATTTTAATATAGTTCCCATAGCCACCTTTTTTACCTTCAAAAACAACCCGTCCTGAACCTGCTGCTGGAATTGGTGTTCCTGCAGATGCTGCAAAATCAACACCTTGGTGTTTTTTTGTGTATCCTAAAATTGGATGACGTCTTAGCCCAAAGGGAGAAGAGACACGCGCACCATTGATAGGCGTTTTACGCAGAGCTTTTTGCGCACCTTTTCCTTCTGCATTGTAGTAAGCAATTTTACCATCTGCCATTTCATGACGATAAATCTTCAAATCGCAACCGGAATTCTTAAATTCACCAAAAAGAAAAGCACCATCCCCAATATATTTTCCATCAGGACCATATTTTTCTTCATACAAGACAGAAAATTTAGCACCTGCACGGATGTCGCGTTCAAAGTCGAGATCAAAACCAAGAATATCATAAAATTGATCAATAATGTTATAAGGAATTCCTTGTGCCTGAGCGACAGCAATAAAACTCTGTCCTTCTCCAATCACACCTTCTCGACGCACGACCTTAACTGCAGGATCAAAAGTTTCTTCCCAAGATTTATAACCATCTCCTTTGCGTTCTGAATAAAAACGCTGAATAGAAGAACGATAAACCTCAAGCTTTTCTAAAGAAATCAAGCCTTCTTTGCCACCGTCTTTATAATGCAGACGAAGACGATCTCCCTTGCGACGTTTTGTATCGGGACGCAACGTCCGAATATCAAATGTATCTTTGAAAGAAGCAATAACTGCCTGACGTTGATTATAAGGAACACCTGCTTTTTCAAGAAGAGCAGAAAGAGTATCTCCAGACTGGACATTTAATTCAATACGATGAACCCCAGTAAATAAATCGACAACAGAACGTTCAATTGTTTTGGCATATTCCCGACTAGAAACAGTTTCATCTCCATTAATTGCTTGGACATAGGCACTACTTCGAGATTCCTTTGATTGACCAACAATTAAAAAGATTCCTAAAATGAGCCCGCAAAAGAAGAGCCCGCCTGATATTACATGGTGTTTTGATATTTTTTTCTTCATGCCAATAGGATACCGCATTTAAAAATTGTCTTCAAGTGAAAAATTACTATTTTTAAGACTCTTCAATAATTTCAAAGGCTTGGCGATCAGAAAAAATGGCTTTTAAAAGTTGATTATTGTGAAAATGCCCGCCTTTTTTAGAAACATATTCGCCTGCGATTCGCATCCCACATGTTGAAAGATCCCCAATTGTATCAAGCACTTTATGACGCACCCATTCATTATCGAATCGAAGCCCTTCTGATGAAAGAACTTTAGAATCATTATAAACAAGCAAATTATCAAGAGATGCCCCACGCGCCAACCCCATTGCTTTGAGTTTTTCATGATCTGCAATATTCCCAAATGTCCGCGCAGAAGAAACATCTGTTTGGATTGAATCACTATGGATATCAAATCGACAAACTTGCTTACCAATCAACTTCTCAGGAAAATCAATTTCCTGTTGAATAATAAACGAAACCGCGGGTTTAATCAAAACTGATGCTTTTTCATTTTCAAACGTCACTTCTTTAAGAATCTTTAGAACTTTGCGTTTTGTTGTTAGACGATACAAACCAACTTCATTAATCTTCTCAAGAAACTGCTTCGCAGACCCATCACCGATTGGAATTTCTTCTGAATTTAAAACAACTAAAGCATGATCGACGCCTGCAAGATAAAACGCGCCCATGAGATGTTCAATCGTAGAAACACGATTTTTTTCAGAAGTCCCAATACAAGTCGACATTGTTGTATCCACGACACTATCATATCGCGCAAGAATGAGAGGCGCACAGGGTATATCCGAACGAGAAAAGATTATCCCACCGTTCTCGCGTGGAAAAATTTCCATACTCACCGATTTCCCAGAATGGAGACCAATGCCTTCAAGACTAAAAGATTTTTGAAGTGTCTGTTCAAACATAAAATTAAGCCTAAACTAAATTAATTATGGAATCAAGCCCGTTCCATGTTTTGTGGCATAATATTCTTTCCTTGCCCGCTCAAGATCTAATTGAGGCAAAGAAATAACTTCCTCTATTTTCGCTATTTTTTGACCTGTTTTAGGCTCATAACATCCAATTCGTTCTTCCATCGTATCTTGACGTTTATCCTGTATCTTTTTTGTCACAAAATTTGTAAGCCCACCAACAATCCCACCACCAGCAGCACCACCAATCAAAGCACCGCCTAATTGGGCAAAAACAGAATGGCTCATTACAAAAAAAATTAAAAATAAATACCGCATTTTTCCTCTCTAAAAACTAATCTGTAGAATTTTCTAGAATCTTATCTTCCAACGCACTTCCTAAAGCAACCAAACAAGCTTCTTTTTCATCACCAAATTTATCACAATACAAATCAATCTCACTCAACAATTCGTCCCTGTTATCTTCTGTTGCAGATGAAAGATCAAAATCCTCAACATCCCATGTTATTTCTTCTTGAATATCGATCTCTGTTGAATTATCGGACAATATAACATTTAGCTTTTCAACTAACATATTACATGTCTTCTCAGATAAATCACTAACACAAGAATTATAAACATCATTTACATCATTATTTTTATCTTTAAATTTATCTACATAATTTTTGATAATATCTTTATTTGGCATTACATTACTTTTTTCTTCTAAGATTGCATCAAGCTCACTTTCTTCAATAAGCTCTTCTCTCATCCCTTTTTTCTTAGCATACTTCCTATAAGATTTGTTGTTTTTAATGTAACTAGCCTGTTTTTCTTCTAGTGCATCAAACTTAGCTTGTCTTTCAATCTTTTCTTCTTCAGTTTCGGCCTCATCTATACTTGCCTTAACCTTATCAATCCGTGATTTACTTGCACCTCCAAGTCCCCCCATGCCAACAGGAAGGAATTGTGCCCCGAAGTAAGCACCAACAGCAGCTCCCGCCACACCACCAACAGACGTTGCAATAAATTTTCTTTTTGACTGTTTTTCAGCCACATTATTCAATTCCGTAATCGCTTCAGTGTTCATCCCACAAACATATTCTGTTGGATTTTCAGAAAGAACAAGTTCATAAGACTCCTTTGAAAGATTCATTTTTGAAACACGCTTCATAGACTTAAAATCATTCCCCTTAATATACCGTATTTCATAAGATTTTTTACAAAGACCTTGAGACATAAAACCACCTGCATTTTGACAAGCCAATGCATAAATCGCTTCTTCATCGAGCGCTTTTTCTCGAATGACTTTATATGTGTTTTCAAATTCGCTCAACATGTCCGGATAAAAAAGATTACAATGACTGATCACATCTCCACATGCTTTTTTCGCTTCCTCTAATCCACTCTGATAACAACTTTCGAAAGGATAGTTTCCATCCGGACACTCTCTTCTAATACAATCCCCTAACTGCTTTTGGTAAACAGGACGATCCCCTTGAATTTTTTCTTTCTGTGACATCTCTATATTTTTAAGAAGCGACTCAAACATTTGATCGTGTATATCAGGATGACATTTAGGTAATAAACTTTTGAAACAAAAATAGGTTGACTCCTCAATCTCAAGGGGACTTGCATCATAGCAGTTTTTATAATTCGTACCACAAATTGATGCCTGACTTGCGCAGTCGGAATAACTCGAAATACATTCTCCGTTTGCCATTGAATAGTCCTTAATCCCAAGACCTACTTTTGAATGACGAGATTGTGCTTGAGAAATAAAATCGGCAAGATCTGTTCCTATCTTTTCGTATTGAACAGTTTTCTTCATTTCAGAAAGAGAAGGCGATTCTTCAGCTTCCTCCGTTTCAGGTTCAATATCTTCTGCAACTGCCTTTTTGACGACTGCTTCCGTGCGACTTCCAGCAACACGTTGGCGCCCTTGTGTGCCTCCACCGCTTACTGAGCGACCGCGTCTTTCACTTGATGATTGAGATGTATTATCGCGCGAAGAACTACGATCACGCGTAGACGTTCTACTCCCCGAACGTGCAGAAGCTTCGGAACGATCCGCAACACGCGCAAAACCATCAGATCCTTGCACGAGTGTGAATACGAAAAAAGACAAAAGGATAGCTAAATTTCTCATCTCACTCACGAGTATATCATATTTTTAAACACAAAAAAAGCCCTAAGAAAGGGCTTTTTTTTTCAATATTAACTTTTCCAATTACATTCCAGATGCTTCTGTCACAGGAAGACAAGAATTCTCTGGCATTGTATTATCCATCATCTGAATTAAACTTGGCATCACACAAGAAACAGCTGTGAGTTTCTGACCATTTGGAAGCTGGCAACTCTCTGTAGTTGTACTTGTCGAAGAGCTTTTATAGCCTAAGAATTTACCATCATTTGAGTAAGAATAATCCCCTTGAATCTGACAGTCGAAATTATATTGTGAATCTGTCGAAACAAGAACCTGTGTTGCTCCCTCAGTTGGAGAAGACTTAATATCTGTTTGTCTTTTCCACCACCAGCTACCACGTCTTGCTGAAGAACTTGTAACTTTTCCAAGACCTTTAACATCTAGACGGCAAACACCACCTGCTGGAACCTTTTCTTCTCCTGATTCCGTTCCATCTGTCGCGATTTCAACAGTTTCAAAAGTTCCGCCTAAACCACGACAAATTTTTTCAAGCTTTGGCCGCTTTTCAGCAAACTCTTTTGCTTCTGCTAAAATTTGCTTTGTTATCTCTTCTTTTGTATCAATTTTTTCTTTGTTAACAGAAAGATCTGAGCTAGATTGATAAGCAGTTAAATCAGCTGTATTACTACGCACTATAACATCTGAATCAACTTCGGCTTTTTGTGCAACGACTTCGCCATCCATTTTATATTTTGTGATTTCAGCTGCTTTTGTTGTTTCATACATATTTGTCATTTGTTCAAGATGTGCAATTTGTTCTGCAACAAGCTTACCGCGTTGTTTTTCAATATTGCTACTTGCATTCTCTTGGATTGTTGTGAAAACTTGTTCCAAAATACTCTTTGAAAGTGCTTCACCCCCATCTGCTTCAATTTGAGAAACAACATCTTGATCAATATATGGATTCTTTGTCAACAAGGCGAGTCCACTTTGACACATTGATCGCTCAGAAGCACATGCTTCGTATGCTTTATCCACATCAATCACATTTGAAACAAGTTGGCCAAGAGAAAGTTCAATCTTATTTCCATCTGCATCTGTCAAATCTTGCCCTGTATCATCTTTTTGATAATATGTTTTACTTCCTTGAGACAAAGTCATTTCAAGAAGATCTTTTTTGGCACAGTTAATCCAACCTGTGCTTTTGCTTCCACAAAGATTTGATACACATTCACCAAGTGTCTGCTTACATGCTTTTTGAGACTCTGCAAATGCTTGAACACCATCTTTTGCTTGAGCATATTTTGCTTGAATTGCAAAACGATCAATAATGCGACCCACATCAGTTAAGAAAGCTTCAAATACTTCAGTCCCCTTACCCGTACGACATTTTTCAAGAACACCTTCAAACATTGCTTTTTGACTACGAAGCATATCTTTATTATATTGTGAACAGCTTTTTCCACCCGCATCTTCAATATCACAACTCATACATTTTGCAAAGCCTTCTCCACAAAGCTCAGGCACTTGCGCTTGTTGTTTCAATGAAATAATACAAGCAGTATTATCAAGTTTGCTTCTTTCTTGTTTAATTTTTGCAAGAGCTGCAGTTCCAAGAACTTTATCAAAAACAAGTTGTTTTTTCTGATATTCTTTACGTAAAACATCATCGTACGCACGACAAGCAACACCTGTTTGACTTGCGACATGTGCAGTCAACGCCTTTAACGCACCTTCTTTTGTCCCACCAAAGGCAGGGGCACATGTTTCAGCAATTGATTCACAGTTTTTTACAACAGCATCAAATAATGCTTTTCCTGATTTCTCTGAACTACTGCCATCCGTATCCATACTTGCCGTTAGACTCTCAATCTCAGCCATCATATCTTGAATAGAAACATCTTGTTCTTCCTCAAGGTCATCATAAGCCTTTGTATCATTATTTGAGCCACGCTTTGCAATACTTTGTTTCAAATCATCAAAAATACTTCGTTCTTCAGTACTCATCGTTGCATAGTTCTTTCCTTCAGCCATGCCACGGAAAATTTTTGCATCAAGATCAAAAATCTCTTTTTCTTTTTTCTTAAAAGTCACATATTGCGGTGAACAGTAGCAAAGGTGCATTCCATCTAGCTTTTCTTTTGCGACAATTGAAGCCATTGCGTTCGGTGCAGAACATCCACTTTCTTTTATACATTGTGAAAATGTAGACTGACATTCGAGAACCTGGCTTGATTTTACTTTAAGTTTATCCAAATCAACATATTCTTCTACTGGTGTTTCAACTTCTGAATCCGCTACAGAAGATGATGTAGCAACTGTTGGTGTTGCGTAAGAACTTACACCCGCTGAACGTGACAGACCACCACTTCCACGCGTACGTCCACTTCTAACAGAAGATGTTCCACGACCCGAACGTGCAGGTGCTACAGCAACAGGTGCATCATATTCTGCGTCATCATAATATTCTTCTTCATATACTTCTTCTGCTCCTGCAGATTCTCTTGATACAGCACGTGCTGGCGCTGCACTTGTTGTTCCACGACCTGATCGTGCAGATGTCCCACGTGTCGCTGTTCCACGACCTGATCGTGCAGATGTCCCGCGTGTCGCTGTTCCACGACCTGATCGTGCAGATGTGCTACGTGTTGTTGTTTGATCTGAACGACGCTGAGCTTCTGCATCTGACAAACTCACAAAACCTAAAACCATTAGAATTGCTGAGAATAAAAGTATTTTTTTCATATTGAGATCTCCCATAGTTTCTCTTTTCATTTTGAATAGTATCATAAAATCAAGATCAAAAAAAGCACTTTTTGAAAAAAATTATTTTTTTGAATGAAAAAGAGAATAAACTGAAATCAAAATCCAAATGACTTGAATAACAAAAGAAGGAAAATTCCAGTTGAAAAAGAGTGAATACAGAATCATTGAGGCGCCAATCAAATTTAAAAGATCATAAGAGATTGAACCTGATTTAATTTTCTTGAACTGAAGCAAACCGTAAGAAATAACGACAAAGGAAACGCCAATAAAACCAATAATCTCGGAAGTCATCTTTTGACACCAATAATAAAGACACGATGTTCATTAGCATACGCAATCGCTTTATCTTTTTCAGAAAAAAGAACATGTCCTGCATCAACAGCAACGCCACGATACCCTGCCTTTACAATATTCTTAATCGTAGATAACCCAATTGTTGGCAAGTCCAATCTCCGATCTTGCGTTGGCTTCTTAACTTTTACAAGAATTGGCTTTTCTTTCCCTCTTTTCAGTTTTTCACAACGTTGAATGAGATTGTCTGTCCCTTCAATCGCTTCAAGTCCAAGACATAAACTTCCTTGAACAACAACTGACTGCCCAACATCCATTTGCCCAAGAGTTTGAGCAAGGCCAAAACCATACAAGATTGTTTTCTTTTCTTTTACAGACGGTTTTGACTTTGTATAACATTTTTCCTCAACCAGCAACTCTGGGATCACATCATCAATACCAATCACAGTCATTCCTGCTTTTTCAAAAATAGTCGCAAGAGAAAGCAAAAGGCTGTTATCACCTTTAATCTTAAACGCATGAGTCAAAAGAAAAATCCACCCTTTTAAGTCAGGTTTAATTTGATCACGAGCAGGACGATCGAGTCCTCCAATAAAAATAACATGAGATACTTTTTCTTTCTGAAAAGTTCTAATTGCTTTTCCGAGTTGTCCAATAGGTAAAACAATATCGCAAATGTTTTCATTCACAACACTTTTAATCCCAAGAAAAAAATGAGGCATTTTGTGAGCAATAAATTTTTGCTTAAGTAAATGTGGAAGATCTCCACGTCCTGCGATTACACCAACTTTTTGAATATCCATAAGCACCAACATAACTGACTTTAACTAAAATGTCTTGTTATTTTTTACGTGGTATTGCAAAAGAATGTTTTGAGCGATCTTTCACTGCATTCAAAACGATCTGAACTTCAGGAGCATCTTTTGCAAGAACTTCTAACGCTTCAATACGTTTCACTAACAGAAGATCTGAAAATAGAATACGATAAGCTTCGTTGATTGTTTCAATCTGTCCACCTGTAAATCCTTTACGACGGAGACCAATAACATTCAAACCTTCCCATGTCGCAGGACGTGCCCCAATCGCACGACTATATGGTAGAATATCTTGATCAACAGCAGTCATCCCGCCAACAAACGCATATTTTCCAATTTTGACAAATTGTTGTATGGCACTATTCCCGCCAATAATCGCAAAATCATCAATCTCAACTTCACCTGCAAGTGGGGTATTATTTGCAATATAAATATTATTTCCGACTTTGCAGTCATGAGCAATATGAACACCAACCATGAATAGATTGTTATTTCCAACAACCGTTCCATTAGACGCAGGTGTTCCCATATGAATCGTCACATGTTCACGAATAATATTGTTTTTACCAATTGTTAGACCTGTCGCTTCTTCAGAATGATAATATTTCATATCCTGAGAAATCATACCAATCACAGCAAATGGATAAACTTTTGTTCCAGCACCAATATACGCACCGCCATGTTCGCCATCAACAACAACATGAGATTTTAATTCAACATTTTCAGCCAACTCAACGTTATCACCAATCACACAGAAAGGACCAATTTTAACATTCGCTGCAATACGTGCCGTTGCAGAAACAACTGATGTCGGATGGATCTGAGCCGTCCGATGAATATTTGTTTGAGTATGGAGTTGTGCAACTTGCATCTTTTTTCCTTTTTCTGTTTGTTCCAAAGATAACATCCTCACTCCTCAAAAAAAAGAATTCAAATATTACAAAATATTACAAATTGACGCACGAGAAAAAACACGTTACTGTTTCTTAAAATAATAACAGAGGAAAGCGATGTACGTACTGGGTATCGAAAGCAGTTGTGACGAAACAGGCATTGCGATTTTAAAAGATCGTCGCCTTATTGCGCATACACTTTTTACACAAATTGATCTCCATCAAATCTATGGTGGCGTCGTCCCCGAGATTGCCTCGCGCGCACATATTGAAAAAGTTGATATTCTCCTGAAACAAACGCTAGAAGATGCACACATTTCTCTTTCTGATCTTGATGTTATTGCTGCCGTTCAAGGGCCAGGCCTCATCGGTGGTGTGAATGTTGGTCTTACATTTGGAAAAGCACTCGCTTATGCACTCGACAAACCTTTTATTGGAATTAACCACCTCGAAGCCCATGCGCTTATGCCACGTTTTGAAAATGAGATTCCCTTTCCACATCTTGTTTTTCTTGCCTCAGGCGGACATACCCAATTCATTTTAATGAATGGAATCGGAGATTATAAAATTCTTGGCACAACACTCGACGATGCCCTTGGAGAAGCGTTCGATAAAGTCGCGAAACTTCTTAATCTTCCTTACCCAGGAGGCCCTGAAGTCGACAAAAACGCAAAATTTGGTGACAAAACAAAATATAATTTCCCCCGTCCGATGAAAGGAAAAATAGAACCGAATTTTTCTTTCTCAGGCTTGAAGTCTGCTGTTCGTCGAATCGCTCAAGAAAAAGAAAGTCTCTCAGAAACAGAAATCAATGACATCTGCGCCTCTTTTCAAGAAGCCGTTTGTGAAACAGTTGAAGATCGCCTCGAAACAGTGCTTCAACAAACAAAAAACCTCAAACTCAATGGCGTTGCTTTTGCCGGTGGCGTTGCCCGTAATACCTTTCTCCGCGAACGCCTTAAAACACTTTGCGCAAAAGAAAAGATCCCTTTCTTTGTGCCGACACCTTCTCTGTGTGTAGACAATGGTGTCATGATCGCTTGGGCAGGCTACGAACGCGCACGCTTGAAAAAATTCAGCGACATGTCCGCAACGGCTTACCCCCGTAAAAACCTAGAAGAGATAAAGTAAAATGCAAAAACCTAATCCAATTTTAAACATGGAAAATGTTGTTTCCGTCAGTCTTCTTTCAGAACTTCTCAAAGGCGTTGTTGAAACTGCTTTTACGCGCATTAAAGTCAAAGGAGAAATTCATGGTCTCAAAAAACACACGAGCGGTCATATCTACCTCGATTTGAAAGAAAAATCGGGCGGACGAGATTTTATTCTCAATGGGGTCATTTGGAAATGGACTCCGCTTAACATCGACTTAAAAGACGGCATGGAAGTTGTAGCGACAGGGAAAATCACAACTTACGCCGGGCGTTCCAGTTATCAAATCACCATCGAAGCCGTTGAAGTCGAAGGTGAAGGCGCTCTTCTCAAACAAATCGAAGATCGAAAGAAAAAACTCCAAGCTGAAGGATTATTTGATTCCGCACGCAAAAAGCCACTGCCCTTTCTCCCTCAAAAAATAGGTGTTATCACTTCTGCAACAGGCGCTGTTTTCAGAGATATTCTTCACCGAATTTCAGAACGTTTTCCAGTTCATGTTGTATTATGGCCATGTGCCGTTCAAGGTGATGGCGCGGATAAATTTATTACAGCAGGAATTGATGGGTTTAATGCGCTTCCCGATTCAGAAAAACCAGACCTTCTTATTCTCGCGCGTGGTGGTGGAAGCCTCCAAGACCTCATGCCCTTTAATGAAGAAAATGTTGTCCGTGCTGTTGCCAACTCTAAAATTCCGATCATTTCAGCAGTCGGACATGAGACAGATACCACACTCGTTGATTATGCGTCTGACTTACGCGCACCCACACCAACAGGTGCCGCCGAAAAAGCTGTTCCCGTGCGAAGTGATCTGCTTCAAGCACTTCAAGAAAAACAACTCCGTTTGACGCGCAATATTCATAATTTTCTTCAAACAAAAAAAATGCAATTGGATACGCAAGCAGGAAAAATTTTGACCCCAATGCGACTTGTCGAAGATCAAATCCGTCGCCTCGATGATCGCACGACAAATCTTAAAGAAAAAATGACCTATCGCCTCACCTTTGCAACACAAAAAGTCGAAAATTTCTCCCGCCTTCTTGAGAGCTATTCATTTAAAAAAGTGCTCCAACGCGGTTTCGCAATTGTGAAGGGAAAAAATGATTCCGTCATTTCCTCAGCTGAAAAAGCACAAACAAATCCACCCGAAAAAATCATCTTCCATGATGGTGAAATCCTCCTGAACACAAAACCAAAACAAGAGGGACTTTTCTAGAAAATCCACTTTTTCTGTCATCCTCACGTAGCGGGGATCCAGTCATCTCTTTTGTCATCCCGACGCAGGTCGGGATCTCCATCTCAACTAAGTGAAACAATAAAATAGAGCCAAAAAAAATTTGGAAAAATTAAATAAGCACCAATAGAATTAATTTCTTTTAAATCTTTTTGCGTGCCATCGTCAATCTTGGAAAAAGAGTTTGCCAATTTTCTGGCAACCATTCTTTCTTAATCAAAATACTTTGGTTTTGCCCTGCTGAAAACATATCTTTTTCTTCGCCAGAATTAAAATCAACGAGATCTTTTAAGATAATTTCATAGGCATCAAAACGACTCGGAGACAGAAGGAAAATTTTATCCCCTTTAGCCACAGCATTTTTGAGCTCCAACTGAAGACCATCTGATGATAGTGAAACCACAAGACCGGCCGTTCGCCAATTTCCATCAGACCGCGTCGACTCATACGTCTGCGCGCCACCATCCGGCACGCCATCAAAGAACCCAAATGTATACCCGCGATTTTGAAGTGTATCAAGCTCTGCTTGAAATGGTTCAAAATCAAATGCCTCAGGATTCTCAAAATACGCGTCAATCGCATTGCGATATGCGCGTGTCACAGTCGCAACATAATAGGCACTTTTATTCCGTCCCTCGAGCTTAAATACATCAATCCCAGACTCAACCAATTCAGGCAAACGAGGCATTAAACACATATCTTTTGACGACATAATAAACGTCCCGCGATCATTCTCAATGATCGGCATGTATTCACCTTTTCGACTATCTTCTTCGAGAAAAAACTGTGCTTCATCTTTCTTTTCATGTACGCGATATTTCCAGCGACAACTTTGTGCACAATTCCCCTGATTCGCACCACGTCCTGTCATATAATTTGACAACAAACACCGTCCCGAATAGCTCATACACATTGCGCCATGAATAAACATTTCAAGACGAATATCTGGCACCTTTTCACGAATTTCTTTAATTTCTTCAAAAGAAACTTCCCGCGCAAGCACACATAACTTTGCGCCCATATCTTTCCAAAAATTAATTGTTTCATAAGAACACACATTCGCCTGAGTTGATACATGAAGAGGCATCTCTGGCAATGCTTTATGCACCATCATGAAAATCCCTGGGTCAGAAATAATCAATCCATCTGGGTTCAATCTTTTTATCATCTCAACAACCTTAGGCACCTTCGGCAAATCTTTATTATGAGAAAAAATATTAAACGCAAGATACATCTTCTTTCCCATTTGATGAGAAAGGTTAATGGCTTCTTCAACTTCTTCGTAAGTCATCTTTGCTTTCTCACGCAAAGACAAATCTGGCACACCTGCATACACAGCATCCGCCCCATACATCAACGCTACTTTAATCTTATCCAACGATCCACCAGGCACAAGAAGTTCAGGTTTATTTATCATTCTGTATCTCCCATGCATCCATTATATTTTTCATTAAAAAGGCAATCGTCAGAGGACCAATCCCTTTTGGCACAGGTGTAATGGCAAACGCTTTTTCTTTTACATTCTCAAAATCTACATCTCCAACAAGCATCCCATCTCCAAGACGATTAATCCCAACATCAATTACAATCGCCCCATCTTTAACCCAATCTGCTTTAACAAGATTTGCATGCCCCACAGCCACAACAAGAATATCCGCTTTTTGTGTAATCGATTTAATATCGCGTGTTTTTGAGTGCACAATTGAAACTGTGCAATTGGCATTTAAAAGCATCTGAGCAACCGGTTTTCCCACAAGATTAGAACGCCCAACAACAACAGCATGAAGTGAGGTAAGATCTTTTTTCATAGAGTGAATCGCATACATAATCCCCTGAGGCGTACAAGAATAAAGCCCCTTTTCGCCAACCATCAAACGCCCGAGATTACGCGAATGAAGTCCGTCAATATCTTTATCGGAAGCAATCAAATCCATCAGTTTTCGTGCATTAAGATTTTCAGGCAAAGGCATTTGAATCATGACACCATGAATCGTTTTATCCTTATTAAGCCGTCTAATTTCTTTTTCAATTCTTTCTTCAGAAACGTCCTCTGCAAAATGGAGATGCTTTGGCTCTATGCCCAATGCGATTGCTTTTTTAAACTTATGTCGAATATAAACATTAGATACAGGATTTCCGCCAACTTGAATTACAGCAAAACACGGAGGATTGTTCGGATCAATCTGCAACTTTACAGAAGTAAGAATTTCTGAAGCAAGTGCGCGACCATCAATAATTTTAAGACTTGTCATGACAAGTTTTCTAGCATATATTTCTAAAAAAGCAAAGGAATAAACAGATGATCTTAGATTTAATTCACAAAGAAGAAATCCGTCAAAAAGACACTGTCAACCTCATTGCCTCAGAAAATTTTGTTTCAGACAATGTCCTAAAAGCACAAGGATCTGTCCTCACAAATAAATACGCAGAAGGATATCCGTATGCCCGTTATTATCAAGGCTGTGAATTCGTTGATCAAATTGAATCTGAAACAATAGAAAGTGCAAAAAAACTCTTTAACTGTGCCTTTGCAAATGTCCAACCTCATAGTGGTGCAAATGCCAATCTCGCTGTTTTCCTAGCGACCCTCAAAACTGGAGAAACTGTTATGGGAATGGATCTGTCAGCAGGCGGACACCTTTCCCACGGCTCACATCCAAACATCTCAGGAAAATACTTCCGGTCAGTCCCTTATACACTCAACCCTGAAACATTACGCCTTGATTATGACGCAATTTTGGAACAGGCAAAAAAAGAAAGACCAAAACTGATTATCGCAGGTGGATCAGCCTATCCCTTTCAAATTGACTTTAAAAAATTTCGAGAAATTGCTGATTCTGTCGGTGCAATTCTGATGGCAGATATTGCGCATATCGCAGGACTTATTGCAGGAGGCGTTCACCCATCACCGTTTCCTTACGCAGACATTGTCACCTCAACCACACACAAAACACTCCGCGGTGCACGCGGTGGACTCATTCTAACAAATGATGAGGCTCTCGCAAAAAAGATTAACGCTGCTGTTTTCCCAGGCACACAAGGAGGCCCTCTTCTTCCTATGATTGCAGGAAAAGGCGTTGCTTTTGAAGAGGCACTTCAACCTGCTTTTAAAATGTATGCACAACAAATCATTCGGAACGCACAAGCACTTGCAAAGACACTTCAATCTCGGGGATTAACACTCAGCGGTGGGGGGACAGAAACACATCTCATGCTTGTTGATTTGCGCCCACTCAATCTCACAGGAAACACTGTCGCAGAGGCACTTGAACAAGAAGGCATTGTCTGCAATAAAAATGGATTGCCGTTTGATACCGCGCCTCCAACAAAACCGTCTGGCATTCGATTAGGCTCCCCTGCCATGACCACACACGGTTGGACAGAAAAAGACTTTGAAACCTGCGGGAATAAAATCGCAGATATAATCAATCTATCATCAAGTATTTCTTAAGATCTTCAAAAATCCGAAAGGCTTTGATTGGAATAAAACTAATTCGATCACAAATAAGGTATGTTTTTTTCTGTCCATCGTAGATAAAAAAGACCTGACTATCTTGTCCAATAATCACGCGATTAAACAAAAATGAATCATCTAAATAGCGCTTATTATAATTCACAATATCTGGAAAAGTGAAGAAGCGTTTTTTAAAAAAATGCTCGGCCGTCCCATAAAATTCAATATCGCCACAGATGCCACCATTTGACTCATTTAAAAAATCACAATAATCCTCAGGAAGTGGAATGAGACGGTTATTCTTTAGTGCGCCCTGAATCAATTTTAATTGCTCTTTTGAGACAGGATCAAATGTTTTAAAACAATCCTTTGCTCTAAACATCACGTCCCTCTGAAGCAATGCTAATCCCCGCTTGTGTCATACGATCCGTCGCTCCATTCCCTGCAGGGGATGTCCAGCCCAACATTGCCGGCACAAAAACACGACGGTTTAAATCTGGCACAAAAAGTTTCGGTGGTTTCTTATAGCCATATAAAGCGGACTTCTCACCTTCAGACTGATGATATCGCTTGCATTGTTCACGCATAAATTTAAAAAGAATATCGACAAAAGGATGTGTCTGAATGAGAAGCATATTCTCCATATTTGCTTCACCCCCATAATCCAAAGGCACTTTAAAAATCACATCAAGATTCTCAGGAAGTTTTCCTTCTCGGATCTGTATAATTCCTTCTCGCGTGAGTGAAATTCGCCACAAATCTTGCATATCTTTATGATCAAAACCCACCTTTTTCAAAAACGCATGCACAAGCGTATGGTAAGTAGATGGCTCGCAAAAAACAGGATTCTCAGAAGTTTTTTGAGCATCCTTTAAGGGCATTTCAGGTAATCCCATCCGCGCCATTTCATTCTGCCAAAATGCAAAAGAGAGTGTACTCATTAACTATCCTCATCATTTGATTGAAGTGGGTAATTTGAATCAAAATAATGCGCAAGCGTTGCAGAGAAGCTCACAAAACTCTTTGAAGGCTCTTCATGCGCGCCTGAAATAAACTTCACCAAAGAATCATCCTCCGCATTCAACACCGAAAGACCGCGAGATTGATATTTTTCTTTAAGCATATCAAATTTTCGCACATCTTGATCTGAAAAGAGAATAAATGGCTTAATTTCAAATGGAATATTTTCTTTGAACGCCTTATTGCACATCTCTTTAACTTGTTCAAATAGCCCCAACATAACAGCCGGAGGAGAGGAAATTCGCTCTTTATTTGCCAACATCCAACTTGGAGTTTGATCCTCAAATTTTTCTGTTTCTGGCATCATGATTCCAGTTTCAGTTTGAAATATCTTCCCTAAAAATAACGCGTCATCTGTCAAAGCATAAAAATCAATTTTTTCATTTCCCATGGCAAACGAGTCAACTATTTTAATTTTCTGCGCAGAAAACTTTTCTTTCAAAACACTCAGTAAATCAACAATTTCTTTTTTCTTTGAAACCTCTTTTTGAGACACGTCAACTTTTGATGGTTTTGAAACTTTCTCTTCTTGAACAGGCGATTGGACAGGAACTTGATAAATTTCTTCTTTTGCTTCAACGACTTCCTGCTCAATTTTTTTCTCAATTTTCTGAGGCACTTTAATTTTTGGGACATCTCGTTTCTGCGCTGGAGGAGAATAAGTAGAAGGCTTATAATGATGTTCTTCTGGCACATAAGATGATTCAGAAACCATTTTAGGGCGCAACTCACCATTCTCTGTGACAGAAATCTTTGCACCACTTTTCACATCGTAAACCATTTTAGATTCTTTTAACCGAAAACGAAAAAATGCAAGACCGCCCAACCAAAAAACAGCAACCCCTCCCCAGCTTATCCAAAGACTTTGAGGCGCTTTTCCACTATATTTTAGAAGAAGCATCCAGTGGCGTCCAGAAAAGATATTCATCTGAAATTGCGTGGCAAAAAGAGTGAACGCAAGAATGAGACAAATTCCCGTCCAAAAAAAATAAGAAAAATATCGATGTGTCATACGTAAGAGTATATCTCATATTCTTTCTAAATTCAATGATGAAAAAGACTTAAATATCGACATACCTTAAAAAAAGTGATAGACTGGTTTGTGTTTATCTCATATTAAAAGGATACAAAATGAAACAAACACTTTTTTATTCACTCGTCGCATCCGCTTTTATCTTAGTAGGATGTTCTTCTTCAACTACTCCAGAACAAGTCCCTGTGCCTGAACGTTCAGAAATGGGACAACGTGTTGGAAAAAGAGGAATGAAGCATGGTATGAAAATGGAAAACCGCTTCAAAGAAAAAGACACGAATAAAGATGGCAAAGTCTCTCTTGAAGAATTTAAAACTTTCCATGGAAAATACGCAGGAAAAATGCTTTCAGAAGAAAAATTCAAGATGGTTGACACAAATAGCGATGGGTTCATCACAAAAGAAGAATATCAAAAAAACCAAGAGCTTCGTGGAGAAAAATTTAAAAAACGTGCCTTTGGAAAACGCGGTCCATTTAAAACTAAATAACTGAAAACAAATAAGAAACAAGCAAGTCTCTTCGCCAAAAAAGAATTGACTTGCTTATTTTAATCTATTCCTCTATAATATTACTTTGAGTTTAATAGTAAGCTTAAAAGCTTTTAAAGATACATTTCTTGATCGTTCGATTCATTTCTAATTTTCAATCGTTATATTTCTTTAGGGAATCTTTTACGTATTTGAACTCATGCTTTTACAAAAAGCCATTTAAATACAAAAATCTTTTATAATCTTTCCTATTTGGGTTGTGATGTGATTTTTGGGATTTTTTTGAGATGTTTTCAAATTCTTTGATACAAACCGTTCAAAATACGGCTTGAGAAGAAGTATTGGGAAATTCAAAAAAACAAAAGAATATAAAAGATAAAATAGTAAACAACACGATAATTAGAAAAATATTTTAAAAAGGAATATAAATGAAAAACTTCAAGGAAGCAAATCTTCCCCCACTCTTACTAAAACAACTTGAGAAGATTAATTTCTCAACACCAACACCGATTCAAATGAAAACGATCCCTGAAGCACTCAAAGGATCGGACATTATGGGATCTGCTCAAACAGGAACAGGCAAAACAGGCGCTTTCGGGATTCCTCTTATTGCAAAGATCTTAAGTCAAAAAATTAATCAAGCTCTTATTCTTTTGCCAACACGTGAACTGGCAACGCAAGTGCTTGAAGCAATGAAATCTTTTGTTCCCTATAATATCAATATTAAAACCGCCCTCCTTATTGGTGGCGCACCTATGGGAAAACAATTAAATGCACTTCAAGGAAAACCACAAATTATTGTTGGGACACCAGGACGTGTAAATGATCACCTTAAAAGAAAAACGCTCAGTGTTGCGCGCATGGACTTTCTCGTTCTTGATGAAGTTGATCGTATGCTTGACATGGGATTTGAAGTGCAACTTAACCAAATTGCAACCTATTTTAAAGCCCCAAGACAAACATTAATGTTTTCCGCAACGCTTCCAAAGAGTATTGAAAAAATTGCAGCAAAATACCTTACTAATCCAATTCGGATCTCAGTAGGATCTTCACGTGTTGCAACACCTCAAGTTAAGCAAGAACATATAAAAATAAGCGTGAATGAAAAATATCCGACACTTTTGAAAGAAATTACAGATCGCGAAGGATCGGTTCTTGTTTTTGTTAAAACAAAACATGGTGCAGACCGTATTGCAAAAAGTCTTAAGAAAGATGGTCATAAATCTGACGCACTTCATGGAGATCTCAGACAAAATGTCCGCACACGAGTCATTGATAGTTTCAGACAAGAAAAATACCGTATCCTTGTTGCAACAGACGTTGCCGCACGCGGTTTAGATATTCCACATATTCAACATGTTATTAATTATGACCTTCCACAATGCCCTGAAGATTATATTCATCGTATTGGTCGGACAGGTCGTGCCGGTGCAACAGGATCAGCACTGAATTTCATTTCTCCAGCAGATGGAAAAAATTGGAAAGCTATTCAACGCCTTATGAATATTAATGTTGAAGAAAAAGAAGAACGTCCGCGCACCGATAGAGATCGAAATCACGCAACGGCACGTAACAATCGCATGAAATCAAATTTTGATGGCGAGAAAACAGAATCACGGAGTACAAAAATTCGCTCTTTTTTCAAAAAACCAAACCTATTTGGGAAAAAACCATCTGAAAAAACTTCCGAGAAGTCTTCTGCACCACGGGAAAACAGAAACCCGAAAAGCAACTCAAACAATAGACATCTCCAAAGAAAACGAAAATAATATAACAAAATAAAAGAGCCGAAAGGCTCTTTAGTTTTTTGTCTCACTTCCCTTCTAAGATTGTTGTCATCCCGACGCAGGTCGGGATCTCATCCATTGACATGTCGACTAAGTGCAACGCACAAAGAGATCCATCCCAATCTTAAAATGGCGTAGAACTTTATTTATAGAGTGAAACGATATCTAAATGAAACTCTTAAACAAGACTCTCCCCTGTCATCTCTTCCGGCTGTTTAATATTAAGAAGTTTAAGTATTGTCGGTGCAATATCCGCAAGCTTACCCAGCGTTCTTTTCATCTCAACTTTTTCATTTGAAAGAATCCACAGAGGAACAGGATTTGTGGTATGTGCTGTAAAAGGCAGGCCATTTTCTTCTGCCATTTTTTCACAATTCCCATGATCTGCCGTAATTAAAAGTGTGCCATCACGTTTTTGAATTTCTTTCCAAATTCGAGAGACTTCATGATCCAGCGTTTCAACCGCTTGAATCGCAGCCTCTTCTACACCCGTATGTCCAACCATATCACCATTAGCATAATTCATAATGACAACATCTGTTTTATCGAGTTGAGAAATCAGTTGATAAGACACTTCTTCTGCTGACATTTCCGGTTGAAGATCGTATGTTGCTACTGCTGGAGATGGCACAAGAATACGGGTATCATTTTCATATTTATGTTCTTCTCCACCATCAAAGAAAAAAGTCACATGTGCATATTTTTCTGTTTCAGCCAAACGAAGTTGTCTCAAATTATTTTCTTCTAGAACCTTCCCCAAAACATGATCGAGCTTTTGGGGTGGAAAAAGTGATTCAATCACTTGATTTAACTCTTGAGAATATTCTGAAAGCCCCATAGCCAAAGATAACGGAGGTAATTCCCGATCAAAAAGATCAAACATAGGAAGCATTAATGCCCCCGCCAATTGTCTCACACGATCTGCGCGGAAATTCCCGAACAAAATAGCATCCCCTTTTTGTATGCCTGAATAGTTTCCTAAAACTGTTGGCAAAATAAACTCATCTGTTTTTCCAGCATCATAGCTTTGTTGAATTCCCTCTTCTAAAGTCGTCGCAGTTTCACCTTCTCCATGAACAATCGCATTAAATGCCAACTCTGTCCGATCTCCGTTTTGGTTCCGATCCATGGCATAATAACGTCCTGAAAATGTTGCAAAATGAACCCGATCAGAAGCAGAATCTCCTGCAAGCTTTTCACGTATATCTTTCACATAATTTAAAATCGATTTCGGCGGTGTATCCCGTCCATCTGCAACAACATGCCACCACACTTTAATTCCTTCATGCGCAAGAGATAAGGCCAAAGAAACTAAATGATCTTGATGCGCATGCACACCGCCAGGAGAAAGCAAACCCCAGAGATGACAAGCCCCGCCCGTTTCCTTGAGGGTCTTTACAAAGTGCTGAAAATGGGGAAGACGATTCAATGTTCCTTCTGCAACAGCATCGTTAATTTGAGGTAAAAGCTGTTTCACAACACGCCCTGCGCCAATATTCATATGCCCGACTTCAGAATTTCCCATTTGCCCTGCCATCAACCCAACAGCGACTCCAGACGCGTCAAGTTTTGCCGACAACTTCAGTGAGTCAAAGAAAGGCGTCTTTGCTTCTTTCCAAGCATTGTGAGATTCCGTTTCTCGAATCCCAACACCATCTAAAATACATAACACAAGAGGTTTCATTCTATTTCTCCTTCTAGATAAAAAAAGAACCGACGCCATATAGGGTGGTTCTTTTCTAAATTCATTTCAATAAAAAAATCTTTTATTTGATTTCTTTAACTTTTTTAGATAAACGAGATGTTTTGCGTGATGCTGTATTTTTCTTCAAAACACCTTTAGAAACACCGCGAGCAAGCTCAGACTCTGCTTTTACAAGAGCAATTTTTGCTTCGTCTTTTTTACCAAGACCAATCAACGCTTCAACTTTTTTAATGAAAGTGCGAATACGTGACAAACGATTTTTATTCACTTGACGTGCTGTTTCATTGCGACGAATACGTTTTTTTGCTGATTTATGGTTAGCCATGCTATTTTTATCCTTTATCGTGATTTCAAACGCAAGCATTCTAGATAAAAATTTGAGCACTGTCAACCTTTTTAACATATCCATCCATTTCTTCGCAGAATCACAATAAACATCAAAATCTTTTTTCCCTTGTCTTTTAAGTGACAGATCATTATGCTAGGATTCACAAAGTGGAGGACGATCAAATGAGAAAACTTTTTTTACTTGGACTTGCTGGCATTTTTCTCTCAAGTTGTGGCGGATCAATGTATCACGCAGACCCAGTTGGCATTGGTTCAGATAATGCAGAAATGAAACTCTCGCCATGTGCATGTTTCCTTATTCCTCAGGATAACATGTTGACACATGGATAGGGAGAATGACAAAACCCATTTTTCCATTTTCTATTCACCTACCCTCTAAACCAGGGAGACGTAATTTGCGTCTCATGCGACTTGGTGCCAAATGGACTATTCACTTTCTTATTTTAAACGCATTTCTTGGACTTTTGTTTCTTGCTTTGACAAACCAAAAAGGCTTAAAACCCTATTTTGTCTCATTTTCTGAAACTGAAAAAAAATTTATTCAAATCACGCCTGACCCTATTTCTGAAAAAGGAAAACTAAAAAAGGAATCATCGCCTATCCTCAAAGAGGATTTCGCACGATCCTATGTCCTTTTTAGAGAAAGCATTTCTTCCCGTCCAGCCGAAACGAATCGACTTCTATGTGATTGTCTCACGAACAAACGGGAACAAATACTGATTGAAAAAACACGCAATAGACAGGTTCATCCACGTTGTGCCGTTTGTCTCATGTCAGCCCCTCAAATTTATATGGATTTCCAATCGCGCACGTATCCAACACGGATGTCCGACTTACAAAATGGAAAATCCAATCATATTGACATAACTAAAACAAAAAAAATACAAAACATCACGAGTAAGAATAACGAAACGTATGATCTCTACGAAGTGAAATACACACAAATAAATGCCAAAGGACAAGCTTCTAAAAGAATCGCTCTCGTTGGCGTTAAAGACACGCCAGAAAATTCAAAAAGCGAATACCTTTTTCAAGTTATT
>JAFGXE010000001.1 GCA_016936785.1 Alphaproteobacteria bacterium | reverse complement strand
TCTTCTGGTGCGGGTGTTTTATGTGCGAATGTTTTTGCGTCGCCAATAATCTTTGCGATATATGTTTTTGCAGGGGTTTCAATATTAGCAAGCTTTTGACGGTTAAGTTGGTCAGCATCTATCGTACGTGTCGTCAGTGTCACATACTCCTTTTCTTTTGGAGGGAGGGTGCAACGTGAATTGAGAATTTCAAGGAGTTCTTGAGAGTTCTCACGATTCCGAACACGGTTCAGAAGGCGAATAAAATCGGCATCAGTTTGACGAAAGATTTCCTGAAATTGGATTGTTGTGATGTCGAGTTTTTTCAAAGCATTGGCATGGAAGAAATCACGATCCGCATACATTTGATAAAATATTTCACGCTCATCTCGAGAAACAACTGGCGGAAGCTGACCAATATCACCAATGAAGCAAAGCTGAACGCCACCAAAAGGGCGTCCTTTTTTAGGACCATTATTTTTAAGGAAAAGGTCAATCATATCGAGAAGATCTGCGCGGACCATTGATATTTCATCAATGATAAGGAGATCGAGTTTTTCATACAAGCGCCGATTACGTCGCGGGCCAACTTCTTCTGGATCAAATAATCCAGGTTTGATTTTAAAGAAAGAATGAATCGTTTGCCCTCCCACATTGAGTGCAGCAACCCCAGTGGGTGCAACTACGGCAAAATTACGCTTCTCAAAATGCTGTTGGAGGTAGGTGAGGAAAGTAGATTTTCCAGTTCCTGCTTTTCCAGAAACAAACACATGCTTATTCGGGAATTCAAGTAAATCAACAGCCTGTTGAAATTCAGGCGTGATCTTAAAATTTTGAGGGAGCTCAAGTTTCATGACAGGAAGATAGCGACTGAATCGATTCGTTTCAATTTCTTTTTTCTTGACTTTTCTGTAAAGATTTTATATTATACGTGACGTCAAGACGGGAGATTTTCGTCTTTTTTAGTGCCTTAATTGTAGGTTTAACCTATTGATATACGTCGATACTTAAGTGTTTATATTTCGTTTGAGGAAAAAAGTTGACTTAAGGCTTGACATTTTTATTTTCTCTTGCTAAAACTAAAGGTAGAAGGACGGATTAATTTCATGTCTTTCTCAATTCCCGAAGCCTCTCCTTTCCTCCTTCTCTCCTTCTCTTCTCGATTGGCTTCGGGATTTTTTTTATCCTAAGAACAAAAATTGTTATCTCAATTGCCTATTTTGTCATTCTCAAAACCGTTTCCTGAGCCTGCGGTTGCTGAGCCTGTCGAAGTGAGGCAAACGAGAGATTCATTCTTATTCTGCCATAACTGGATCCCCGAAGATGAATCTTCGAGGATGACATTTGGGAGAAATCCACCTTTTCCCTTGTCATCCTCGTGAGCAAGGCGAAACGGGGATCCAGTCTTTCACACACTTGTCATTCCGACGGAGGTCGGGATCTCTCGCTCATTGCGTCTGGGGTTGCTGAGCCTGTCGAAGGAGGTTTTGGGGATCCCGTCTTTCACACTCTTGTCATCCTCGCGTAAGCGGGGATCCAGTCATTCAAAAAACTGTTATTTCGAAAGGCTTTAGCCTGAGAAATCTCCCTCCAAAATCCGTGAACTTTTTTTGACTCTCTACCAAACCTTTATGAGATTCCAGCCTTCGCTGGAATGACGTACTCGACTGTTGTCATCCCGACGGAGGTCGGGATCTGATATCATGGATCGCCACGGCATAATGCCTCGCGATGACACACTGACTCAAATTGTCATCTCGAAACGCGTAGCGGAAGAGATCTTCCGCCGACGCACTGCCAAATCTCAGGAGATTCCTCACATACATTCGGAATGACAAGAACCAAATGTCATCTTCGCATAAGCGGGGATTTAGGTCGAAGACAGTTATCATTAACAATATCTTAAAACAAAAGACAGTATAGTTTTCAAGGCGTTAAATAGATTTTAGTTTTGATGAGAGTTGTTAGGTATTGATATGTTTGGAAGAAATTGCCCTGCCAGTATTTTACAGAAAAAAACGTTGTAACAGAGTTAGAAATTTACCTTTCATTATTTTTTAAAAAATCCATCAAAGGAGAAACTTCCATTTTATCAAAAGATTCTATAGCACCATAAGAGGCTGATTCACAGATATGTCTATATTTTTCAGGATCAAAAGATAATAAAATATGCTTTCCATTAAACCGAGAAGACAGAATAATAAATTTTTGAAATCCGAATTTTTCCTCATCAGAGTTCAAAATTTTTTCTTCTTCCGGAGTATACGTAAAACCAAATTCTTGAGAAAAATAGTTTGTTAAATCAGTCTCAGTTTGACCAAAAGAAAAGCAACCATCTACAATGATAAAATCATAGTCTTTTTCTGTTCTTCTTTTAATTCCTTCCTCCGCGTTTGTGAATTGATCTAATGTCAAACTTTCCCCAAATCTTGCCTTCAAAAGAAGCTCAAATGCTTCCTGAAATCTAATATTACTCTCAACATGAAGTATGTTCATATGGAAACCTTCTCTTTTTATGCTTCTCAGCTATATTACATATCCTAAAGAAGAGGTGGTATCGGTTTATTAGACAGGAAAGTGGCAAAGTTAAGCTACTATCTGTTTAATTATCATACCACTTTTTTCTCATATTATGGATGTGAAGCCGTAGGCGAAACATCCATAATATGAAAATATATCATATATGCTTCGGATACTGTTTTCAACCCAAATCTTGCATGCGGACTTTCTTCTTTATAGAACTTAATCCAAGATCCAATCTTCTTTTTTTAAGCATCTAAAAATATTCATTTATAGTCAAAACAAATTAAAGGGTAAAAACAAAACGGAGAAAACAAGCCAATGTTAATTATTTTTACTATAGTTAAACTAAATAAGGATCGAACGGATTTAGAAGAGATTTTTGAGATATTTTCAATCTATTTTAATTAAAGAGTGTGCTACACGATTTGATTTAAATTATTGTAAAATAACAAAAAATAACTTTAAAGTCGTTTGCTAATCAAAAAGGGATGATCTCCAATAGAAAAAAGAAAAACATCTCATTCTTATTTAAATTGACTATATATGTATCTTTTAAAGTTTGCGGCAACAGCATTAATTATTTCTTCTGGAGACAAGCTCATTTGTTACATCCTTTGGTATCTTTTAACTTTGTTTGAAAAACAGAACAAAGCCTTACATCTCATCCGATTCTATTCCCGATTCGTTTTTTGTCTAGTTTTTTATTACATCATTTTATCTACGATACTTAAAACCCCGAGCGTAAGCTCGAGGGATAGAGTTCTTCCACAACTTGTTTGTGGACAAGCGTCAGCTTGAAG
>JAFGXE010000064.1 GCA_016936785.1 Alphaproteobacteria bacterium | reverse complement strand
TTTGTGATTTCAGCCACTTCAGGCGCTGGAAAAACAACCTTATCGAATCACCTATTAAAAGTATTTCCAAATCTTGTTTGGTCTGTTTCTGCAACGACCCGTCCTCAGAGAAAAGGCGAAATTGATGGAAAAGATTACTACTTTCTCACCCCTCAAGAATTTGAAAAACGAATCGCACAAAACGCATTTCTTGAATATGCGACTGTCTATGGGGGGAGTTCTGCAAAATCGTATGGCACACTTCGCAAGCCTGTTGAAATGGCCATTTCATCCGGAAAATCATTGGTCTGCGAAATTGATATTCAAGGATTTTACCTTATAAAAAAAAATTATACGGGGAAAGTTGTATCCATCTTTATTAAAGCCCCTTCACTAGAGATAACAAAAGAACGCCTTCTTAAACGCGGGACAAATACGCTTCAGGAAATTAACGAACGCCTTGAAACAGCAAAAGAAGAACTGAAACACCAAAATGATTATGACTATGTCATAGTGAATGATAACCTTGAAATTGCAAAAAAAGAAATTGAAGAAATTTTCCGAAAGAATCTTTAACATTAAAATGTTTCTGCCATCCTCAAAACCGCCCACTGAGCTTGCGGTTGTTGAGCCTATCGAAGAATCGAAATGGGTCCGGGATCTTACTGCGAGAAACGAAGTGACGAAGCAATCCATGGATCGCCACGGCATCAATGCCTCGCGATGACACACAGAGTGTTTAGTTGTCATCTCGAACGCGTATCTCCCTTCAAAATCCGTGAACTTTTTTTGACTCACTGCCAAATCTCAAGAGATTCCTCACATACGTTCGGAATAACAAGAACCAACTACTGTCATCCCGACGCAGGTCGGGATCTCATTAAATCAATTTTCCAGCTCTAAGACGCACAGTATAATCCAAACGACGGGCAAGATTAAGATCATGTGTCGCAATGAGTGTTGTGAGTTTTTTTTCTTTCACCAACGAAATGAGTTCTCTAAAAATCTTTTCTGATGTTTCTGGGTCGAGATTTCCAGTTGGCTCGTCTGCAAGAAGAAGATCGGGTTCATTTGACAGCGCACGCGCAATAGCCACACGTTGTTGTTCTCCCCCTGAAAGTTCAAAAGGTTTATGCGTCATACGATCTTCAAGCCCCATTTTCATCAAAAGTTTTTCTGACTGAATTTGTGCAGACTGTTTTGTTTTCCCCGCCATCAACTGAGGCAACATCACATTTTCAAGTGCTGTAAAATCCTGAAGAAGATTATGACTTTGAAACACAAAACCAACTGTTTTTAATCTGAGATTTGTTCGCTTTGCTTCTGATAAATGAGAAACATCGCGTCCGTTAATCATAATTGTGCCATGAAGAGGTCGTTCCAACAATCCAGCAAGATTCAATAACGTTGATTTTCCAGATCCAGATGGCCCGACAAGCGCAACCGCTTCTCCCTTTTTAATGGATAAAGACGCTTCATTGAGAATCGGAATCTCAACACCTGCCTGCTCAAATTTGTGAGAGACTTTTGCAAATTGTAACATATTTTCTTTACTCATATCTTAAAGCCTCCGCAGGATCAAGTTTCGATGCACGCCATGCCGGATAAAGCGCAGCAAGAAATGTTAAAGCCAACGCCATAAAGACAACAGTCAACACTTCACTTACCTCAATTTCAGCCGGTAATTTTGACAGGAAATAAATTTCTTTCGCAAATAAATTAAATCCAAGAAGCTTTTGAAGCACCTGGCGAATCTCTTCGATATAAATACAAAATAGCGATCCGATGAGCGTTCCTAGAAACGTTCCCAGTACCCCAATATACGCGCCTGTAAAAAAGAACACACGCATGATACTTGTCCGACCCATTCCCATTGTTCTCAGAATTGCAATATCGCGCCCTTTATCTTTTACGAGCATCACAAGTCCTGAAATAATATTAAATGCTGCAACAAGAATAATGAGCGTTAAAATAATAAACATCACATTTCGCTCAACTTCGAGCGCACTGAAATATGGTGCATTCAAATCTTCCCAATCTTTTACACTATAATCGGGCCCGAGAACGACTTGAATAAGCTGTTTTATTTCTTTTGAATCATTCGGATTTTTCAAAAATATTTCAATATGACTTGCTGATTGTGGCATGTTCAAATAAACCTGAGAACTCTCCATTGGCATAAACACAAAAGACGAATCATACTGATACATTCCAATATCAAAAACACCTGCAACGCGATAAGATCGAATACGAGGCATCATCCCAAAGGCTGTAATATTTCCTTTCGCAGAAGTAATCGTAATTTCATCTCCGACTTCAAGCTTGAGATTACTTGCAAGCGCTTGCCCCACAATCACCTCATGTTCTTGAACTTGCTCAAAACTGGTTCCAAAAAGATTTTTTTTCACGAGCGGGTAGCGCGCCAAATCACTCATATACATCCCACGCAGAATCCCACCTGATGATTGACCATTGGCGCCGAACATCACTTGTCCTTCTGTCAGCGGAATAATTTCTTCTACTTCTTCACGTGCTGTTTTGTTTTCCAAAATCGTTTGTGATACTTCTTTATAATTTGGCATCGCCGTATGATTCCGAGAATAAACCATCACATGACCATTAATTCCGAGAAGCTTCGTGAGCATTTCTTGACGGAAGCCGTTCATAACAGACATAACAATAATCAGCGTTGCAACACCGAGCATAATCCCGAGTAAAGAAAAAAGTGAAATCACCGAAATAAAGTGTTCTCTCCGTCTTCCTGTGAGATAGCGTCGTGCCACCATCCATTCAAATCGTGAAAAAGAAAAAAGCTCTTTGGTTTTCTTTAAAAATTTTCGCAACATATTTTAATCCTCATCCGCTTGACGCATATCAACAATATTAATTAAACGTGGGCTCAGCACCATCATCAGCTCGGCTTGAGGTGGAATGATTGTTGACTCACCTTTAATAAAGTAGTGCGTTGGCACACCCATCACAACAACATTTTCATTGAGACGTGCAGGCAGGTCAAAGCTCGCAATTTCGCCCTCTTTTGTCCGCAACACAAAATCAAGATCGACATGGTCTTTTTCAAAAGCATTTGGACGATAAGTCGCTTGCGTCAAAATCTTTAAATCTGTTTCTAAACGATCCTCTGTTGAACAAAGACCCACATCAAAACGCCCTTGCCATTTGCTTGGTGCAATAAATGTTCCTTCTGAAATAGGAACGACGCGTCCATAAGGTCTCAAAAATGTCTTAAGTGTTTCAGAATTGATTGCAGGAGATGTCACCAGCGCACGACCAATTAACCCAGGGATAGAAACTTTTACATCTTGCCGACTGAATGATTTTAAAATATTCATCCATGGCACACCAGTGGCAGACTTTGGATAAACACGGTAGACATGCACATCATACGCAATCCAGTATTCAGAAACTGCCATTTCATTAATAATATGACGCACTTTCTTTTCAATGAGTTTATTTCCCGTAAATAGCAATGCACGATCTTCCCAATCAACCACAACATTTTTTATACCGCCACCGCGGAGTGCATCTAAAACACCTACAAGAAGTTCATCAGAAAGCGGAACATCTAATCGCCACTTAATTTCGTTTTGAAGTGTCAGTGTTTTTGTATGTGCATCATATGATGAGTAGACATTCCCTAATTCTGTTAACATATTTACCGTTTGATCCAAACGCCCTTCGACTTCTGGCAACGAAACGACAGGGTAAACGGCTTCGCGTGCATTGACACGAATGTCTGTATTTTCAAGCAAACATCGCAAAGCTTCATCCAATGGTTTTTGATCTGTTTTGAATCCTTTAATTTTATATTCAGGCAACTGATCTTCTACCACAGCAGGGTGGAGTAAAAAACGATCACGATCGAAAGGCTCGGCGCTAATCACGTGTTGACGCGTTTCATCTACTTCACATCGAATTGGCATATCTAAACTAAATAACTTCGCTTGGCGTCCTGTTTGCGCCGGCATCTTTGGATAAATCGGAACAGAATTAATTGTTCGCACCCCTTTTTGCTTAATGTTTAAAACAACATCAACAGGTTGTGTTTGTTGTTCTTATTGAAATGAGTCACACCCAAAAAGAAAACATAAACTCAAAAAAAGAAATCCTTTTTTAATCGTCATTTTTCTTCTTCTCCTTTTGTTCCTCTTTTTCATCCTCATCTTTTTCAGACGCTTTTTCAATTGTCTCAGCTAATTGTTCTGGTGTTAAATTATCCCAATGACCCAGTTGTGAATCAAGATCCCCTGCATGAATATCTTTTTTTCTTAAACGGTTGAGTGTTTCCAAAATATCGGCGAGTTTTTTACGTCCTCCGATCGGACTGAGATCTTTATCTTCAGCAGACTTTAAAATCTCACCCACTTTCAAAAGATGATCAATCACATCAATAAGAAAACCATAATGCTCGTAGTCTTCAAGACTTTTACCATCTTTCTCTACACAAACCATTGCAAGAATAGACCGACTCAAATCGAGATAATCAACTACTTTTTTAAAATGATTCACTTGCCATAATATGTTTTGCTGTGAAACTTTTTTTTCTTTTGCCATTAGATTTTCTTTTCCTATAAACTCTCGTTCATTTACCCATTTTTAGCTCAAAAGTGCAAGTGTTTTTATTTTTTGAATCCGTGCTTCCCCAGCTTCTCCAAATTTTTTCAAATGGGTTTCAATTTCTTTCAGTTTTGCACGCGCCTTGACTTGATTGTTTTCTTGAAGAATTTCTTCTCCTAAATACCATGCATCAAGCGCCTCTGCAAAATCCATGACTTCCTTAAGTTTTTGATCTAACGAAAATGAATTCTGCTTTCGGACTTCTGTCTTTAAATTCTCTTTCCAATCTAATCCAAAATCTTTCTGAAATTGCGTCAAATGTGCTGTATCAGGCGAAAAATCTTCAAGTTCTTTCAAAATTTTTGATTTTTCTAAACGCATTACTTTTTTAATCTCTAAACTTTTTTCAATAATTTCACCTTCTGGAATCAATTCTTCAAAAGGCACATTTTCACGTGAAATCTGATTCTCTTTAATTTGCGAATCTCGCAACATTTGAATGTGTCTTTGCAGTTTTTCACCGCTCGGATATTCTGCGAGTTCAAGAAAAACGTCATCTGAAACATTTTTTATTTCTTGATTAAAGGTTTTAACTCCCCCTTCAATCACATGGATCTGTCGAAAAAGTGCATGAAGGCGACTCGCTTCTGTCATTAAGCTTGATCCTCATCATCTAGCGCAATGAAAACGACTCGATGAATTTGATTTTTTTGAAGACTTTTGATTTTAAATTCATTTCCTGAAGCATGAGACACAGCCCAAAGATCTTCCCCGCGTTTTTCAACCGAAACAATTTCCGCATCATGCTTTTCATGTTGATCAAAATCTTTTTCATACACAACAGCAAGGTCCCCTTCTGAAACTTTTGAATCATAGCGAATAAAATAAATAGCATGTTCTGGTAAAATATTTTTTGTACTTTTTGGATGCGATTTTACAGCATAAACTTTTTTTCGACGGCGCAAAGAGAATGGTGCAAAAACAAGCGCCTCCGCAGTTTTATCCACGTGAAGTTTTCCATCTTCACGTCCTTCTCCCAACAAAGCGACCATCTTGTTTTTTGAAAATTCGTAAATTTCTTTTCCATAAAGTGTTTTCGATAAATTCATAATACTTTTTGCATCAGCAGAAACATGTGCTTTACCGCGTCCTGCACGGAGATTTTCAGAATACTTATCCAGTACACCTCCCTTATAAAGATTGTAAATTTCTTTTGTCAGTTCTTCTGGTTCTAATTTGAGTGTTTTTGCAATTGCAACAAACTCTGTTTTATAAATTTCGCGTTCTCCCGATTCGATTCGGTGATAAACAGATACTGTAATTCCTGTCTGTTTTGCAAAATCACTCATCGTAATATTTTGTTGCATA
>JAFGXE010000063.1 GCA_016936785.1 Alphaproteobacteria bacterium | reverse complement strand
CTATAGTCAATCCAAATAAGATCCGAACCAATTTTAAAAAAATTCAGATGTTATTTGAACTGATGACAACAATCAAATGTTAAAAAGCAAGACGAATACCGAAAGAAACCTCACTTATACGTGACGGCAACTCATGTTCACCAATCTCACGATAAGATTCATAGTTCGATGGGTTTTCCCAATTCGTTCGATAACGATCCATTTTCACTGTAATATCTCCCATATCAAGATACCGGTAGCCGAGATCAAGAATAAGACCATCACCAAGATAGAAATTCAATCCTGTCATAAAGGACCATACACTTGAACTTCCCGAAATATCTGCATCAACTTCTGTATCAAGGGCACCAAAACCAACTGGTGGCGTCACAATCTGAGGAATAATATTTGTATTCAGTTGCGGGTCATCGTAAGGATTATTATCATGTTGCACAACATTACTTAAGCTATGCTTCGCAAATCCAATTCCCACACCAATATAAGGAAGAACTGTATTATCTTTTGTCTTCTTGCCTTGAAGGAAAAAATTCGCCATCAAAAGATGTGTCATAACATCCCCTTCAAAGTTAAGCTCTGTATACGGTTCATTTCCATTAAAACCAAGTTTGTCATACATCCGCAGTGTTGCATCATAAGCACGGTTACGGTTTTCATAGTTAAAGTCCATACGGAAATAACCAAAATCAAACCCAAACCCAATACCAACGGAAAGTGTATCTTGACTTGGCAAAGCCATAGCGCCCCCAATACCATCTCCTGAAGTTGATGTTGCAACTGAGTATGCCGTCCAAGACTCTTGAAATTTATACCGTGCTTCTGGCGTTGTGTCTCCTGTTGACCCAAATCGGCCATCAATACGTAAATAAGGAGTGTAATCATTCCGATAGTTTTCCCCAAAACCAACGGATGAGAAACCAATAAGTCCAACAAAAAGCAATGCTTTAAAATTCATATCGTAACCCTATTGAAATTTCGTGAACCTTGAGATCAAACTCTTGTTTTCCAGCATTATCCCATGCAACGTATCCAGGATCTGGATTGCCATCTGGACCACCGCCAGAAGCACCTGTAAAATCAAGGTCACCTGTGTTCCCACTAATCCCATCATCATTAAGATCTGTATCCATTGTGACACTATAATAAGAACCAGATTGAACGGTTCCTAAACTAAGATAACGGTAGCCAACATCAAGCCAAAATCTTTCCGAAAGAGCAAAGGCTATTCCTGCCGTTGCTGTCCAAGCGAACCCAGAATTTTCAGCGCCTTCAAGACGCCAAATGCCATCAATATCTTGCGCATTTGCACCAGCCCCACCCACATCACGATAATGGGTTGTGTATTCTCCAATCATATCAGACATCACATTTTTTGCATATCCGACACCTAAACCAATATATGGCGCAACTGCAGATTGATTTTTTCGTCCATATTCATCATGAGAATAACGTCTAAAAAAATCAACATAAAGAGAAAGCATGAATGTTGTATTTTGAACGGTATCACTCACATTCATATCAATATCCATTAACTCATCCGTTGGATCAGAATACCCAACATCAAAATGTTGTGTTGTTCCGCGCGCACTTGTATCTTCCTTAAATTTAAAATCTGAACGCTCCGCGAACGTTAAATCTAAACGCAAAAACGAATTGATATTTAAGCCAAGCCCCATTGTTTTGGAAATAGCGCCATCATAACTTCCTTTTATAAAAGTCTCTTTTTCTTGTGTCCAAAGATCACACCCAAGCCAAGCACCATCGCCACATTCAGCCCCTTTAAACTCCGCATCAGACTCTTTAAATGCAAAACCAAGGTCCATTCGCATGTAATATTGGCGCGTTGAGGACTTCGGCGCTGTTTTTTGAGGCTCTTCAGAAATTTGTTCTTCTTGAACAACCTCTTGTTGGTAAGGTTGATTTTGTTCTTCATAAACAACAGGAGGCTCTTGTTGTTGCACAGGTTGAGATTCTTGATATGTCTCTTCAGTTGTCTGTTCTTCTTGAATATAATAAATTTCTTCTTGTGACGAAGAATTGCTTACTGGCCAAGCAGGTTTTTGATCTTGAGGCGTATCTGCATACGCTTCACACACACCATTCGGGCAACTAATTCCAGAATGAGATGCACCATTTTCATAACGGTTTTCTAGATCATCCGAAAGAGATGTTTGCGCAAAAACACTCCCGCTTCCAAAGAAGAGAGCCATATAACATGCTGTAAAAAAAGGATTCATTCGTCTTATCACATATTCCCTTTCTAGTCCCATCGCAAACCCTAACATATTCGCAACGCCATGCCAAGAAAAAAAGTAAAATAAAAATAGAATAGTTGTTGACATTGATGTATCAATTCATTGCGTTGGCAGAACAAAAAACAAAGAAAGTAAAATACTTTCAACTAAGGAGTTGAAACCTCTAATTGGAAAACTATCTGCCGGAGAAAAGATTGTTATAGAAGAAGAGCAACTTAATCCATTCCTTTCACGAAAAGCAAACGAACAAGAGCTTATGAATCAAATCAAACAAATGAGCGATGAACAAATCTTGAAGCTCTTGGATCCCTTCAAAGAGAAAGATCGATAAGAATTCTACCGTTTAAACAAATCCATAAAAGACTCAAAAAAACTCTTTTTTGACGGTTGAGGGAGGCTTTTTTTACGCGAAAAAACAATATCAATCGCATGACACAGTACTTTTTCTGAGCGCGTCAACCAACCTTTAAGATATTTCTTTTGAGTGCCTTGTGCAATTCCTTGATAAAATAAATCGCGTTCTGCCTTCAATTTCACAAGAAAAGAAAGAGGGGCTTTTTTATATAGCGCCAATGTTTTTGCACCAATCACACCATCAGCTGTTGTCCCAAGACTACGCTGAAGTGCCTTATACGCATTTTTATGCCCTGAGTTAACAGCATAATCAAACAGAAACATCTTAATTTCTAAATAAAAAGGATACACATCAATGGGATTCCAAAATTCCTCCCGATAAAAATCCTGAATCATTTTATGAAGACTTGTATCTTTTTTAAGTGCGTCATTAAGACTACTTTTTGTAGAATAGCGCGACTTATAGTTATCAACAATTACCCACCCTGCCCAACTTGAGTGAAAATTCCGTGCAATCCCTGCATAGGTCTCCCCCCCACGATCGTCAGAATCATTCGAATAACCCCCTTCTACCTCAGAAAGCATTTTCATGGCATCATCAAAAGACATCCTACCCTCCTTTTCACCAGAGATAGAGAAAATTGACAGAATTTTCAATACAGAGCATAAAATAAAAAATCCCAGTGGGATTTGTTTTATAAATTCATCCCATACACAATTTTTATAAGATACATAATATGAGAAACCATGTATAAGATTAACTTTTAATCAATTTAATCTTTTTATTTGACAAATAGAAAAAACCAATATAAATTTGGAAAAAAGAAACATAAGCTCACAAAAAAAAAGGACTACATTATGTACACACGTAAAGAAATTATTTGGTTGGGGGTGTCTGCTACAGCTCTCGCTGGATTGGTATTTTCAAGTAAAGAAAATCGAAAAAATTTAGAAAAAAATATAGATGAGGCAAAAGACAAAATAGAAAATGTACGCCTGAATATAGTTGGAGCTGACACTGTTAATATCGTTTTAAAAAGTGTTGAGACCGGGGAAAAGATAAAAACCACTCTTGACTTGGATTATATAACAGAAGAAAGAGTCTATGACTACAAAGTCATTAGCTCCCACAATCTTAAATTAGGACTTTATGTTGTTGATTTTATTCAAGTTGATAAAAAACTTTCAGATATAAATGCTTCAAAGGCAAAAGCATATTGTGGATTTATAGAAACAGACACATTAAAAGTTTATACAGAAAAAAACGGAGCTAGTGAAGACACAATTGCACAAATCAAAAACATAGCGCTTGACCCTACTACTTTAGAAGAAGACTTTGCTACTTACTATACAAATGATGGACGATAAAAAAAATCCCCCAACGGGGATATTTTATTTAAATGGCGCGAGTGACCGGACTCGAACCGGCGGCCTCCTGCGTGACAGGCAGGCGCTCTAACCAACTGAGCTACACCCGCGCATTAT
>JAFGXE010000006.1 GCA_016936785.1 Alphaproteobacteria bacterium | reverse complement strand
TTGCAAAAGATAAGGTTCGATGACATCTTCAAGTGTATTGCGTTCTTCTGACATGCTAGCTGAAAGAGTTTCGATTCCTGCTGGGCCACCATTATAATTTTCAATAAGACATTTAAGATAATGATGATCCATTTCATCAAGGCCCGCAAAATCAACACCTAAACGGACAAGAGCCATATCTGAAATTTCTTTTGTGACAATACCATCCCCTTTAATCAAGGCAAAGTCTGCTACACGCTTGAGAAGACGGTTTGCAATTCGTGGAGTCCCACGAGATCTCAGTGAAATTTCTTTTGCACCCAGTGGTGCGACTTCGACGTCAAGAAGCTTCGCAGAGTGATATACTATTTTTTCAAGGTCTTCTGGAGGGTAAAATTTGAGTCGCATTGGAATTCCGAATCGATCGCGGAGAGGCGTTGTTAACAGTCCTGTACGGGTCGTCGCACCAATGAGCGTAAAGGGCGGAAGATCAATACGAACAGATCGCGCCCCAGGGCCTTCTCCAATGATAATATCAAGTTGAAAATCTTCCATCGCGGAATAGAGAACCTCTTCAATTGCAGGGTTGAGGCGATGAATTTCATCAATAAATAAAACATCCAGTGGCTGAAGATTTGTGAGAATCGCTGCAAGGTCTCCTGACTTTGAAATCATAGGCGCCGCAATGATTCGCAATCCAACGCCGAGTTCTTTTGCAACGATATGTGCAAGAGTCGTTTTCCCTAATCCTGGAGGGCCATGGAAAAGAATATGATCCATTACTTTCTTTTTCATCTTTGAAGCGTCAATAAAGACTTTTAGATTATCTTTTACTTCTTGTTGTCCAACAAGTGCATCAAGGCTTTGAGGGCGTAAAGAGACAATATCATCTTTTTCTTGAGAGTTAAGAATGCGTTTCTCTGAATCCATTACATGAGTCTCGTTTCTTTACCACGTTCAGTGACAATATAGTCTTCAACAACTTGATAGAGTTTTTTCAAAGTATGTGTGTATTTTGTATCTGCGTCAGGAATAATTTCAAAACGCGCATGAATGTCTCCTTGTTCATTGAGGCGAGAAGCCATGCTCCGACGTTTAATGCCTTTCATTTCATGCCCCTTTTCAGGATGAATGATTAGACCTGAGCAAGGACAAGGAGAAAGAAATGAAAAATCAAATGTATCGACAGAAGGATTAATAGAAATAAAACGCTCTACTTCAGGGCGACGCATTAAAAGTTGCATGCCCGCATAAGCACCATGATCGATTCCTGCGAGCCAAATTTTTTGTTGAAGTTCATGGCTTTGATTTTTTAACCAATCGAGTGCAGATGATGCATCTGAAAGGATGTCTTCTTCGAGTTCTTCGATTTTTCCTTGAGAAAGACCTGTTCCACGGAAGTTAAAACGAAGGACTGAAAACCCTTGGCGTTTGAACGCAAGAAAAAGTGCGTATGTGATTCGGTCATCCATGTGTCCACCATTTTCTGAATCACCATGGAGAATAAGAGCCATGTCGTCGTGTGATCCTTGATGAAAGACACCTTGTATGCGTCCTGAACTCCCTGTAATGCTAACATTCATATGTGTATCCCTTCTTTTTTATGAAATATATCATATCCGTAAACGAACGCAAGAAGAAAGTTTATAACCCTATGTTTTATATAAAAGAATTTATGTGAATGGATATTGATCAATTGTTTTTGCAATTGTTTCTGCAAGTTTAAGTTGGTACTGAGAGCTTTTCAATAATTGTTCTTCTCTTGAATTTGATAAGAATCCAAGCTCAGCAAGAACAGAAGGAACCGTTGATTTAAGAACAGCGAAAGGGGCACTGCGATGTGTTTTGCTAAGAGATTTAATATTATTTTCTTTTTCAACACCATTGACAAGAAGACTTGCAAAGACAATACCTTCCTCAATAGATTGACGTTGTGCAAAATCTGTTAAAATAGATCGGACATCTTTGCTATAATTACCAAGTTCTGAAAATCCGATCAAATCGGCTGCATTTTCACGTTGAGCAAGTTTGCGAGACTCTGCATCTGTCGCTTGATCTGAAAGCGTATAAACAGAAAATCCTTCTGCTTTTGCATTTGGGTTACTGTCTGCATGGATAGAAAGGAAAAGATCAGCCTTTTTTACTTGAGCAAATTGAGAACGTTCATGAAGTTTTAAATAGTGATCTGAATCACGTGTCATATAAACGTTGTATCCTTTTTTCTTAAGAATCTCTCTGAGTTGGCGACCAACAGCAAGAACAATATCCTTTTCACGTGTTTTATTTTTACCAATTGCACCAGGATCTTTGCCTCCGTGTCCAGGATCAAGCACAATCGTTCGTTTCTTTGTTTTTGGGGCGGATATGATGAGTGCATTTTTTGTTTCTGTTTGAGGTTGAACTGCTAATACGCTTGAAGCCTGTGAGAAAAGGTTTGCTGTTTTGTTCAGTGTCGCTTGAGAAACATTTTGTATGTCAAACACAAAACGATATTTAGCACTTCCAACAGGTGCAAGTGTAAATGTTTTTTGAAGAATTGCGGGTTGAGAAAGATCAAGAACGAATCTAAAATAATCGCCATTAAAGCGTCCTGCGCGGACACTCTTAACATTTCCTAATGGCACGCTTTGTGCAGAAACAGAAAGATCAATAGGGCTACGCACATCAATAACAAGACGATTAGGATTTGTAAGAGACATCGTGCGATAAGTGAGATTTTGAGGAAGCTCAAGAACAAACCGTGTCAGAGTCTGACTTTGGTTTCCAAAGCGGTATGAACCTAAAAGAGGGAGTGCAAAAACACGCAAGGGTGCGCATACGATGCCGAGACTGAGTGCCCCAATTCCTTTAAGTACAGTGCGTTTTGAAATCTTCATGATGCCTGAGTATATCAAAAAAACATGAAGATTTCAAGGTGAGAGATAAAAAAAGAAAAAGCTATTGCAATTATTAAAGAATCTCAGCATATTTATATAGCTTATAGAAACTAAGGAGAAAAATATGGCAAATAAAGATATGAAGCACCCAGAAAACGTTGCTGGAAAATTTTATACAACAGATTCGAATGACATGTCAGGACAAGGATGTATTTCTTGTGGGCTTTGTTATTCAATGGCACCAAATAACTTCCAAGCAGATGATATGGGAGCAGCATTTGTGTCAAAACAACCTATTGACGAAAATGAAGAAAAACTCTGTCAAGATGCAATGGACTCGTGTCCAGTTAATTCAATCGGAAATGATGGCGAATAACTTGAACTAAGCGAAAGAAACGCCGTAAATAGGGCGTTTCTTTATTGAGTTATGTGGATTTATTTTTTGGATTGTCTTCGGGAGTTTCTTGTTTCTTTTTTAAATGTCTTGAAACTATTTTTGGGCTTGCTTTGAGTAGATGACTCAACAAATGTTTTGCGGGGCATATCTTTTTGTAAAATAGAATCATAAGCACTATAGTGTCCTGCACCTAAGACAAGCAAAATAGAATTTGATTTTTTAAATTTTTCTTCAATTTTGCGAAAAACATTTTTATCAAGATCAGTAAGAAGTAGATTTGCAATTTGTTGGAAAATAATTTTGCTGTCTACAACAGGATCATCTTCTTGGTCAGAGAACGTCTCAAATTTCAATGCTTTTCCGAGTTTTTTTTGATAGTAGGCTTTAATTTCTTCAAGGGAATAAACACGATCAAGTTTTAAGCTATTCCCACGGAAACCATGGTCAGTTTGATGCTCTTCAAAGAGTTTAAACAAGCCTTCTTCTGAGGTTATTTTCGATGTTTGTTTTTGTAAATAGGCATGTCGAAAAAGGTAAAACATATAAAGATCTTCCTTTTCAAATCCATCCGCAATGAGCATTTCGTTTTGTTCACTAACAGTAGGTTCTGCGCCAAAAACAGGAATATTTTTTTCTAAAGCTTTGAGGTATGTATATTCGACTTCTCCACAATTTTTAAAATTTTCATTCGCACATGTATTAATATGATTTTCATAATTTTTGTCAGGAGCTTCTTTGTATTGCATGCCTTCTACAAAAACTGTGCCAAATTTATATGTTTCAAAAATACGGTCAATAAAGTCAAAAGTATCTTGATTGACAGCTTTGTTCCCGTGTTTTGAAGCAAGGAAGAAGAGGGTTTTGTTTCCAGATTGATGAATAGCAAGAAAGGGCATTTCTGGTGCGCCTTCAGCTTGTCCATAGGGAAGATATTTAACATCGTCAATTCCAAAATGAAGCGTATCTCCTTTCACCAAACCTGAACAGAAAAAAGCTAAAAAAGCAAAAGACAAAAAAGCTAAAAATCGCACAACATTTCTCCTTTCATAAACAAACATAAAAGAACTATACAAGAAAAAGACTTATTTTACAAGAAAACATGTTGGTGATTGTTCCAAAGAAAAGAAGTATAAAAAAGGCTTGAATTTAAAATCTTTTTGGTTTAAATTAAAACAAACGTTTAATTTAAAAAGAGTCTGATTTTGAAAATATATTTTATTTTTCCTTTGTTTTTGCTTTTCGGTTGTGGCTCTCATCCTCAAGATGAAACCCGCAAGGGAGTTGAAGTTTCGCAAGAAAATAAACAGGAGGAGCCGATAACAAGTGAGAAAAAAGAAGAAGTTATTACAGAGGAGGAAAGCCGAGAGAAATTCTTTCTAACAGAAGAAACGCTTAAGGATTTGATCTCAAAACAATCGCCCCCATCTCTTAAACGTATTGAAAGTGTTGCACTCAAAGCGTCTTTAGCCTCTGAAACATTAGAAGAAAAATATGCACTAATGTTTGAAGGGCAATCTGAATATTACAATACAAATGAAAACCCAATATTTATCTATGCACCTGTTGTTTCACCGATAAAATCATCATCATTTGGTTTTTCTAAAGCCTTTTCGACGGGAATGAAAGTCGGAATTTATAACGAATGGGAAGAGAAAAAGATTTCAACTTTTGGCGTACATGGACGCAATGCGGTAGCTTTTCGTTTTGAAATGGACTTGTTTAAAAATCTTTTTGGTCAACAAAGCTTATCCGAACTTAATAATGCAGAGTTAGAATCTGAAATTGCAGAAAAAGAAGAGAAAATAGCACGCAAAACATTTTCAATTTCAATGGAAAAGCTTTATTGGAACTTAGTGGGTGTTGAAGAACAACTAAAGCTTCTCGACATTCTGATTGAGTCTGTTGAGAAGCAAACACGAGAAGTAAAAGGTCGCTATTCAAATGGTGTTGCGGATGCAGGCGATCTCGCGCGTCAAGAAGCATCTCTTGCAACACACTATGCGCAAAAACTTGAGATTGAATACCAACGAGAAAGTATACGGGAAGAATTTAAATCACTCATTCCATTTTTATCGGACAAAGAAATTGTTTTAGGAGATTATGATTTAGAAAGCAAACAAGCTCAAGTTCTCGGTTTAATTTCAAAAATTACAAAAATCAAAGAAACGCCTTTAGATGCAACTTTCTATGATGAAATTGTTTTAGCCTTAGAAAAGGCAAGAGAAGAAAAATTGGATTCAGATTCAGCACACTCGGATGTTGATGTTTCTTTTTATACAGAATATAAGCACCTAACGGATGGTTCGGACTTTTCAACAGCTGTTTCTGAAATGCAGGATAATGCAGAGGAAAGCTATTCTTTTGGCGTGAAAGTTAGTGTGCCTTTAACTTCTGAGAAAAGAAAAAGCGAACGTTTGAAAAAAAGAATTTCAAGTCTTGATTATGATGCGCGAAAAGAAGATATTGAAGCCAAGTTAAATGCTTATCATTTCCAAACAAAGAAAATGTTTCTCCTTCTTGAAGAGTTTATTAAAAAACAGTCTGAAAAAACAAAAAACCTTGAAAAGACAGTGAATTCAACACGGCAAAAGTATGGTCAAGCACGTGTGCAACTCCGCGATTTAGTGGAGGATCAAAACCTTTATTTGCAAAGCGCAATGTCTGAAGTGGATATTAAATTGATGGTTATCCAACGCGTCTTAGATTACCTCAGTATCTTTACAGAAATGGAGAAGTAAAAAAGTGACAAATCTCGTTGAATTTTTTATTAAAAACCAAAAACTAACAATCGTCTTGATGTTTTCAATGCTTTTTATAGGTTTTGTCGGAATTAAAAATATGAAGACTGAGATGTTTCCCCCAGTTGATTTTGCAACGGCCGTGATTACAACATCTTATCGCGGCGCTTCTGCAGAAACAATTGAAGCTAAAATTACAAAACCAATTGAAGATGAAATTAGATCGGTGCGTTTTATTAAAGACGTCTCTTCTGTCAGTCAACCAGGACTAAGTCGTATTATTGTAAGATTGGATATGGATGCGCGTGGAATTGATATTCCTCAAACGATGGGAGATTTACAGCGTTCTGTGGATCGTGTCCCAAATCTACCAACAGATTTAGACAATGATCCTCTGTTTTTAGAAGTTAAATCTGAAGAAATTCCGGTGCTATATCTTGCTGTGTCTGGAGGGGAAGAAAGTTTCGACCTTGAAGAAGTTGCGGATAATCTCAAAGATCTTTTTGAAGAGAATAAAGATGTTAAAAATGTAGCGCTTGAAGGGTTTAGTGAACGTGAATTTCAAGTGATATTGGATGGCGAAAAATTAGAAAGAAATTACGTTGGTATTGATGAAGTTTTAGAAAAAATTGCCAAAAGAAATCTGAATGTCCCAACAGGACTGCTTAAAGGAAAAAGCGAGCAAAAAGTCACGCGGATCGAGGCGACTGTTGAAAAAATAGAAGATATTGAAGAAATACTTGCGCGTTCAACTTTTTCTGGAAGTGCCCTTAAAGTAAAAGATATTGCGCGTGTAAAAGACGCACGAAAAGAAAAAACTCTTTTGACAGGATATAATGGAAAAGATGCCGTTATTCTGTCTGTGACAAAAAAAGGCAATGTTGATACGACACAATTAGTTAAAGATTTGAAATTAAAACTAGAGGGATTTCAAACAAAACATCCGGAGTTTTTATTTGAAACGTATTACGACGAATCAGTTGAAATCGGTCATCGGCTCGGTGTTTTAGTGAATAATGCAATATCTGGACTGATTATTATCTTGTTGACGCTTTTCCTCTTTCTTCCTTGGCGAACATCTATTGCAACAGCGATTTCTTTACCTCTTGCAATATTGTCAACACTTGGAATAATATATTTTTTAGGTGTTAATCTTCACACAATGACAATTCTCGCTTTGGTTATTTCTCTTGGAATGTTGTTGGATGATAATGTGGTGATTGCTGAGAATTTTGTGCGCCTACGAGAAGAGGGGAAAAGTCCAGTCGAATCGGCTGTTCTTTCAGTTAAAAAACTTTGGTTGCCCGTCACAGCAACAGCTTTAACCACAATCGCAGCATTTATGCCAATGCTTGTGACAAAAGGAATCATGGGGCGATTTATTCAATGGATTCCAATTACTATTTCTCTCGCACTGATACTAAGGTTGATTGAGTGTTTTTTCTTTCTGCCAATGCGTCTTGCTGGGGTTCCAGAAGAAAAAGATTTGAAGCAAAAAGGACAAAAAAAAGTTGATTGGTTTGTTAAATATGAAAAGAAATTTGAGAGATTGACACTTTGGCTCATTCAACGTCGTAAAAAAGCTTTAGGAGGATTTTTCGGGTTAATTTTCTTCTCCTTTTTTCTTCTTTTTGTGGTAAATAAGTTTATTCTTTTTCCTTCAGAACAAATTGAGGTTTACGTTGGCCAATTTACAGCAGAGGAAGGAAGTCGTTTAGAACAAACACATCTCCTTGGTCTTGAGCTTTCGCATAAGATTAAAAAAATGATGGGAGATCGTGTCGAAGATATTGTTCTTAAAACAGGTCGAACAGATGATCGTTCAACGGATCCTGAATACCGTGAAGGAGCAAACTGTGGTTCAATTTATATTTATGTTGATGAGATTGCAAAGAATGAAATGAAGGATCAAGATGTTTTAGAAAAGCTAGAGAGTCTAGAAGTAAAAGGAATAAATAAGTTCTCCTTTAAAACGATTCAAAAAGGGCCGCCTGTGGGGTCTCCAATTGATGTTAAATTCCGTTCAAATAACTTTGATCAACTCAACAAAATGATTGAAAGTATAAAACAAGACCTTTCAAAAGAGGCGGGGATTTCTAATTTGGTGATAGATGATACCTATTCGGAGTCTGAAATCTTTATTGAATTGAGTTATGAAAAACTTGATCGCCTTGGATTAACCGTTGATAAAGTTAGCCAAGCTATTCGCACAGCAATTGCGGGAACGATTATTTCTGATACAACAATTCATAATGAAAAGATCGACATACTTGTGCGATTCCAAGAATCTCAACGTGAAGATATTGAAGACCTAAAGGGAATCAAAATTCGTAACAACACAGGATATCTTGTCCCACTTGAAAATGTTGCCGTGTTTAAAAATGCAAACTCAAAGCCGTATATCAAACGTTATGATTATAAACGCACGAAAAGTCTGATTGGTCAAGTGGATGATAAAAAGATGACATCACAAAAAGCGACAGGATTGATTGAAAATCTTTTTGAAAAATATCAAAAGCAATATCCAGAGGTTTCTCTCAGTTTTAAGGGCGTTGCGGAAAGTAGTAAAGAGTCAATGGAAAGCCTTGCAAGTGCTTTTAAGATTTCAATTATTTTAATCTTTGCACTTCTTGTTTTCCTATTTAGAAGTTATCTCAAGCCACTCTTGATTCTCACGACAATTCCACTTGGATTAGTTGGAATTTCAATCGGGTTTTTCATTCAAGGTATTCCACTTTCATTTATGGCGATGATTGGTATTGTCGGACTAAGTGGGATTATTGTTAATTCAGCAATTGTTTTGACAAGCACAATCATGACATTTGAAGAGGAAGGAATAGTCAAAAAGAAGAAACTCTTACCTTATGCGTCAACAATGAGATTGCGTTCTGTTATTATTACAGCTTTTACAACGATTGCAGGACTTTTCCCAACAGCTTATGGTATTGGGGGATATGATGCTCTGATTTCACCCCTCACAATGGCGCTTGTTTGGGGACTTTTGTTTGGAACAGTTCTAACGCTTCTTTGGATTCCATGTGGGTATGCTCTATTGGAAGACTTAAATATATGGGCAATAAAAAAGTTTGAAAGGGCTCAAAAATGGCTAAAAGTACATCTGTAATTATTTGCGAGGTTGCAACGAAGCTCTTTGCCGAGAAAGGATTTAATGGAACATCCATACGAAATATCGCCAATAAAGCCAAAGTAAATATAGCTTCAATAAATTATCACTTTGGGAATAAAGAAAATCTTCTTTTTGAAGTAATGAGAGGGACTCATGAAAAATTTGAAGACCTTTTTAAATCTATTTCAGGAGAGAAGTCGTTAGAATCATTTACGTATGCGTTGTATATGAAGTTTTTAGAGAATCATGTTGACCTTTTAAATACATTCCGAATTTTACTGACACAGGGGGTTCAAATTCCTCAGGAGAAATCAGAAATCTTTCCACTTTTACCTCCCGGCGGTGAAATTATCTTTGATAAAATTACAGAAGAAGTTGGTGAGAAAGTGAATAAATCTCAGCGGTATTGGCTCACATTTGTTCTTTTTGAGCATGTTTTTCTAATGGCTCTTTTCAAGAAGCTTAAACTCACAGAAAAAAATTGGAAAGGGTTTGAAAAATTGGTTGGCATTTCTGAAAAAGAAAGAATTTCTCAATTTATAAAGTTGATTCTCAAAAAATAGAAGATTTTTGTTTTTTAAGTCAAAATCAAAGATTAGGTTTGACTTGTTTAAGACTCATTTGCTAAATCTTTAAGGATCTAAATAGGAGATTTCTTTATGTTAAAAAAAATTCTTTCATTACTTATTTCAATCTTCTTTTCATTTCAGGTAGTGGCCAAAGAGGTGTCTGTTGTGGGGATTATTCCGTCTGGAAAGGAGATCACGACAGCGCGTCAGCTGTCCATTAAGTTTAATACATCAGTTGTGAAGTTAGGAGAGAAAGTTCCCGAAAATATTGCTGTGAAAGTCACTCCCTCTATAAAATGTGACTGGCAATGGATGGACACCTCAACACTGACATGTAATTTAAAAGAAAAAGATGCATTAAAACTTGCGACGCATTATGATGTAGACGTGTCGAAAGAACTTTTTAAAATTCTTGAAAATATCAGTCTAAATAAGTCGTATCATTTTGAATTTGAAACAAAAAGACCACAAGTTGGATATTCTTATCCAGGTAAATGGCTCTCCCCAACGCGTCCTGAAATTCACGTGCGATTTTCGCAAGATGTAGACGAAAGATCCATTCACGAGAGCTTGTTTTTCAAAGCGATTGGCGAGGAAATAAAAGTTGATTTTGAAAAAGAAGCTGAAAACTCTTGGCTTGTTCGACCAACCAAAGATTTACCAAAAAATATGAGTGTTATGCTTGGGGTCAAGCCTGGTTTAAAGTCAAAAGAAGGGGGCGATTTAGAGGGCATAGAATCAAAAGAGATCCTACAGATTAAGACTTTTGACGATTTTGAATTTATTGGACTTAAGTGTTATAGTAAAAAAGGTGAAGAAATATATATTAAAAATAGTGAAGAGGGAAATCAGGTTTGTGATGCAGAAAGTAGTGTTGCACTTATTTTCTCAAGTCCTGTTCCAGCGCATCAGATGGTAAATAAACTGGATGTTTCTCCGTCACTTTTGAATGAAAATTGGAATCTTCAACAAGAAACGCATGTACAAACAAACAAAAAAAATGAGTATTTCATCTACCTTCCAAATCTTTCTGCCAATACAGAATATACTATCCGGTCGAAACAAGGGAAAAAACCCTCGTTTTGGAGTTGGGCAGGATTTAAAAATATACTCAAAAGTCTTTTGTTTTGGCGTCATTCGTATACAGATGTTAATGGCGTCTCTATCGCGAGTGATTATCTGGTAGGGGAAATTCAAGATATTTTTGGACGTTCTCTCGAAACCCCATTTGAAGTAAAATTTAAAACAGATCATCTCCACCCGGATTTTGATTTTAAATATCGCGAGGCTGTTATTGAGAAGGGCATTGAGAATGATTTTCCGCTTCTTGTCACAAACCTTGATAAAATTGATCTAAATTATAAGGTTTTTGAGTCAGAAAAAGAAGCATATACCACGACACATTCGGTAAAATTTAATACAAAGATTAAAGATAGAAAGATGATGATTCCAATGGGGCTTTCAAAAGCACTTAAAGGAAAATCTGCACTTGTCCAAGGGTCTGTGAATTCAAGTCCAAGGCTTCCAGAAAGAGAAAAGTATGATCAGAATAAATTTACATATTTGATTACGCCTTTTGCTATTCATGCCAAAATTGGACATTTTAGCTCTGCCATTTGGGTCACCGATATGCGCACGGGAGAAGGGGTTCCAAACGCTAAAGTGAGCGCGTATATGGATGATTACAACAATATCTCAGGGATAGGTAAAAAGATTGATACAGGAAAAACAGATGAAAATGGATTAGTTAAGCTCATTGGATCATTTGGAGAAGCTTACAGTGCGCCTTATGAAAGGGGAAAAAACTGGGAAACTGTTCTTAAAATTGAAACAGAAAAAGATATTTCCTGGATGCCTTTGAATTACAACTATGAAATTGATCCCTATCGTGTGACTGAAAATGTTTCATCATTTGCACGTTCTCTTCATGGACACATGAAAGCTTGGGGTTTAACAGCACAAGGAGTCTATCGTGCAGGTCAGAAAATTGATTTTAAGATTTTCGTGCGTGCACAAGATAACGAAACATTTATTACACCCCCACAGGCTCAATATGATCTTGAAATTACTGATCCAACAGGAAAGCAAGTTAAGAAATTTAACAACATTAGTTTATCGGATTTTGGAACCTATAGTAATTCCTTCGACGTTTCAAAAGATGCTTCAGTTGGATGGTATGATTTTGAACTCGTTTACCATTATAACAAAGATGCTGTTAAAAAATCGATGTTAAAGGATCTTTTCCAACGTTTGTTTGGGGAAAAAGACAATACACTTAAAGGAGATAAATATTTCCATCCTCTGCGTGTTCTTGTAAGTGATTTCAATGCAAGTACTTTTAAAATTACCACTGATTTAAATGGAGAAGAAGCTTTTCCAGATAAAGAGATTGAAATCAAAACACGAGTTAATTTACATGCAGGGGGTGCTTACACAAATGCGGATGTGCGCACAAGTGCTGTTCTAACATCAAATGATTTTTCGAGCACACATCCACGCGCACGCGGATTCGATTTTGAATTACCTCAGGAATATCAGTCTGATATTGTGTTCCAGAAAACATCAAAAACAAATAGTGAAGGTGAAATTTCTGAAGAATTTGAAGTTGAGAATAAAGATAAAGAAGTTCTTTTTGGCGAGCTATTTATTGAAAGTAGTGTCCAGGATGATCGCGGAAAATCGAGTGCGAGTTCTAAAGCTATTCGCTACATAGGGCGTGATCGTTTTGTTGGACTAAAAACAGAAAGCCAAGTTTTATCCGCAGGTAAAAAAGCTACCTTGGGCGTTCTTGTTGTTGATCCGATCGGAAATCCTGTGTCTGACACAGATGTGCGGGTGAAGATTTTACATCAAAAAACAAGAATTGCACGTGTAAAAAGTGCTGGGAATGCTTATCTGAGCGAATACACAAATGAGTGGGAAAATAGTGACTCCTGTCGTGTGCGTCCACGCGGAGAAGAAGATGGGACGTGTATTTTTACACCAAAGTATCCAGGTCTTTATCGTGCTGAAGCAACAATCCGTGATCGACATGGGCGTAGCTACACGAAAGAAATGACTTTTTGGGTTGAAGGGAAAGGGTATGTTGTTTGGGATGCTAAAGATGATAATGCACTGACTCTTGTACCTGTTAATAAAGATGTAAAGGTAGGAGAAAAAGCAAAATTTATGGTTCAAAATCCATTCCCTGATGCAAAAGCACTCATTACAGTTGAGCGTTATGGTATTTTGGATAGTTGGGTGCAAACGCTAAAGGGAAGTTCTCCTGTGATTGAAATTCCAATTAAAGAAAACTATATTCCTGGCGTTTATCTTTCAGTTGTTGTCATGTCACCTCGTGTGGATAAACCTGTCGATCAAGGTGTTGATTTAGGTAAACCAACTTTTAAAATGGGATATGCTAAGATTGAAATTCAAGACAACGCGAAAAAAATAGACTTTAATATTACAACGAATAAAAAGGTCTATGAACCAGGTGAACAAATCACGCTGACTCTGGAACCTAAAGGACAAAATCTTAAGAATGTTGATGCAATAGAAGCGGCAGTTATTGTCTTAGATGAAGGCGTTCTATCGCTCATTATGGGAGGGAAAAGTTATTTTGATGTTCATAAAGGATTTTACAGTTTAGAAGACCTTGATGTTGAAAATTACAACTTGATCATGAACTTAATTGGGCGTCAACGTTTTGATACGAAAGGTGCAAATTCTGGAGGAGATGGTGGAACAGCGGTGACAATGCGTAACAATATGAAAGAAGTTGCGTTATTTGCCACGGATGTAACCTTTAAAGCAGAGGCAATCCCAGTCTCAAAAGTGTCTCAAAAAGTAAAAGAAGAAAAAGTAGAACAAGAAGGGTTGCGAAGCGATTCAAAAGAATCCGCGCATAAAAAGCAACACATTGTCTTTAAAAAAGGTTTTAAAAAACAAACACTTTCCTTTACAGCGCCAGATAATTTAACAGGCTGGCGTGTTTTGGTCATTGCGACAGATAAGCATGAAAAAATGGGATTGAGTGATACGCGGTTCGAAGTGAATAAACCGCTTGAAATTCGGCCTGTTATGCCTAATCAAGTGATTGAGGGAGATATCTTTAAAGCAGGATTTTCTGTTATGAATCGCACGGATAAAAAACAAAATGTGACGGTTAATTTAACTATAACAGGGCCTCTTGCAAAAAAATCAAAGCAGACACAAAAAGAAGTTCTTTCAATTAAACCGTTTGAGCGAAAGAAGATTTATCTAGAAGCAGAAGTCGGGGCGATCAAAAATCAAAATGATTCTGAAATAGAAATTACGGCGCGTGCGACGGCGGGGGAACTTTCTGATGGTCTTACACACAAAGTAAAAGTGCAGAAATATAAATCGATGGATGTTGTCGCAAGCTATGGCACAACAACGGAAAAGAATGTGACCAAAGCACTTAAATTTCCACAAAAGATTCGGGCGGATATGGGAGATGTAAAAGTGACTGTTTCACCAACAGTAATTGGCGGAATTACATCTGCATTTGAGTATATGAAAACGTATCCATATACATGTTGGGAGCAGAAATTAAGTAAAGCATTAATGGCTGCTCAATATGAAAAATTAAAGAAATATACGGACAAAGATTTTGCTTGGGCGGAGTCAAAGACACTTGTAAAAGAAATCTTAAAACAAGCGAAAGATTTCCAAGCACCAAATGGTGGAATGGCATTTTTCAAAGCACGGAATGATTATGTCTCTCCTTATTTAAGTGTTTATACAGATATCGGGTTTAACGCTTTGAGAAATATGGGATATGTTATACCAAAAGATATTAATGATAATCTTGAAAATTATTTAAAAACAGCCTTGCGTTCGAACGTTTTTCCAGACTATGTAGACAAAAAACTGTCAATGGATTTGAGAGCGCTTATTCTTTTTGCTTTAGCGCAAAGAGGTCAGGTGAATGCAGATGATGTTGAACGTCTGAGTGATCAAATTGATACGATGTCAGTGTTTACACTTTCGCATTATTTGATGGCAGGAATTCAAACAAATATCGGACAAGATCTTCAAGAACGCATTGTAGATAAAATGCTTTCACATACAATTTCATCGGCTGGAAAAACATCATTCAATGAAGCTGATGACAATTTTGGTAAACGCTTTTTGTCGACGCCATTGCGTTCAAATTGTGCGGCACTTTCTGCTCTTGTAAAAGCAAAACAATCTGATTTAAGGAGCGAGATGATTCAGGATTTACCGTTTAAGATTGTTCGCTTTATTACGCAATCTCGTTCACGTAAAGGGCATTTTGAAAACACACAAGAAAATATTTTCTGTCTGAATGCACTTCTCGATTTTGCGCGTGTCTATGAAGAAGATGATCCTGATATGGAAATTAAGGTATCTTTAGACTCAACGCTCCTTGGAACAACTGCGTTCGAAAGCTTTACGGATGATCCAAAAGTATTTACGCACGATATCAATGAAAGTGATCCAGGGAAAGAAAGCAATATTCAGATTACCAAAGATGGAGAAGGACGTCTGTATTACCAAACACGCCTCACAACTGCAAGTTCAGACCACACGCAAAAACCAACAAATGCTGGGTTTGATGTGCGGAAAGAATACAGTGTAGAACGTAATGGCGAGTGGGTCTTATTAGCAGATGATAGCACGGTAAATCGTGGTGAGCTTGTGCGGGCGGATCTTTATGTTTCAATTCCAACTGCGCGAAACTATGTTGTTGTTGATGATCCTGTTCCTGGGGGGCTTGAACCAGTAAATCGGGATTTAGCAAATACATCTGTCTTAGATGCAAAAGAAGCGCAAGGCATTTATGCAGGGGGATCATTTTACTTCAAATACGACGACTGGATTAGTTATGATTATAGTCGTTGGAGTTTTTACCATAAAGAACTTCGGAACGATAGTGTGCGATTTTACGCGGATTATTTGCCAACGGGGAATTATCACTTAACGTATGTTGCACAAGCAATTGCTGAAGGAAAATTTGTAAAAATGCCAACAATGGCGAGCGAAATGTATGATTCTGATATCTATGGTAAAGGTCAAACAAATACGCTTACAGTTGAAGAAAAGTAAAATGTTAACCATTTTAAAAAGAAACAAAACAGGCATTGCACGCCTCGCCTTTTTTGTGGTTTTGTTTTTGATTTTTAAAATGGTGGCGGATATTCAATCTGTTCCTCAAAACTTGAACACATTTTTAGGCCCTGTTCAAAAGGTTCAGCTTCTCGATCGTTATGGTACGCCTCTCACAATGACGCACGAAAACAAATGGAATACATCGGATAGCGTCGTATTGAATGAAATTCCATCGTTTTTACAAAATGCTTTTATTATGTCAGAAGATAAGCGTTTTTTTGATCATAGTGGTGTGGATTATCAAGCACGTTTTCATGCCCTGTGGCAAAACTTATTTGAACGACGTTTCGTGCGTGGAGGAAGTACAATTTCAGAGCAAGTTGTAAAAATGATTCATCCGCGTTCGCGATCACTTTGGACAAAAGTAATTGAAGGATTTGAAGCTCAGAATCTTGAGTGGTATAACAACAAATTGCTTATTTTAGAATTCTATCTTAATCAAGTTCCTTATGCCGGGAATCGTCGCGGTGTAAAACAAGCCGCGTTATATTATTTCAATAGAGATCTTGAAACACTCTCACCAAAAGAAATGCTCGCACTTGCTGTTCTTGTGCGGGCGCCATCGTCGTATGATCTTTATAGATTCCCAGAAAAAATTGACCCACTTATTCTCAACTTAGCAAAAAAAATGAAGTCAAATGGTTTTTTAGATTCAAGAATGTTTGAAAAAATAAAGTCGGATGCGCCTTTGGCGCTTATGCCCACAACCCTTACGCTTAAAGCGCCTCATTTTGCGCGTATGGTTTTAGACCAGATTGAAGAACAGCAAAAATCTGGGAAAATCTACACAACTTTGGATGGTCCGTTGCAAACTTTTGTACAAAAGGCTCTCGAAAATCGATTAGAAGATTTGACAGATTTTAAAGTCAAAAATGGAGCAGTTGTTGTGCTCGATAACATCACGCATGAAATTTTGACATGGAATGTAAAAGGAGATGAAGCGACAAAAGATTTTAACGCTGTTTTGATTCCAAGACAAACAGGATCAACTTTGAAACCTTTTTTATATAGTTTAGCCTTAGATAAAAAGATAATAACAGCAGCGACGCTAATTGAGGATCGTCCTTTTATTAAAAAAGTCGGAAGCGGTTTACACCAGTACAAAAACTACAGTGAGAAATTTTATGGCGCGATCCCGATGCGGGAAGCCTTAGGAAATTCTCTTAATATTCCTGCCGTGAGAACGTTAGAGAAGGTAGGCGTTTCTGATTATTTACATTTTTTAAAGGAAAAGCTTTCAGTAGAAAACTTAACAGAAAATGCTGAATTTTATGGAGAAGGATTAGCTCTCGGTTCGATTGAAATTCCTCTTCTAAAAATGACGGAGCTTTATAGTTTATTTGCAAGTGAGGGAAATCTTATAAGTGTGACACCGTTTTTACAGACACACCCAGAAAAGTCTCAGCATGTTTTTTCAGAAGAGGCGAGCACTTTACTTGCGCATATTTTATCTGATCCATTTGCACGCGCGAAAGAGTTCGGTATGTATTCCGTTTTGAATTTTAATTCGCCAGTGGCTGTTAAAACGGGAACGTCTAACGATTATCATGATGCGTGGGTTTTTGCCTTTGACCGTGGATACACAGTGGGAATTTGGATGGGGAATCTTTCCCGTGAGTCGACGAATGGTCTTACCGGTGGGAAAGGGCCAGCTTTGCTTGCACGCACAATTTTCAATGAACTTCATAAGCGTACGCCGGATGTTAGAGGACTTCCTTTTTCACCACGTTTACAGAAAGTAAATATTTGTTGGGAAGCGGGGCAGGTCGTCCAAGCAACAAAAAAATGTGTCTCAAAAGAAGAATATTTTCTTGCTGGAACGACCCCCACGAAAGATCTTGAGAAAAAGGAAAGTAGATCTGGATATTGGAGACTGATGAAACCAACAAGTGATTTAAAAATAGCGATTGATAAACGGGTTCCTTTAGAACATCAGGCGTTTAAGTTTGAATTTCAAAAAGAAGGTCATCCAAAAGGAAACGCATTTCAATGGATTTTAGATGGCAAAATAATCGCGCAAACAGAAAAACCGTCGTATACGTGGTCTTTAAAAAGTGGTAAGCACGTTCTTTTGGTGAAGATTCTAAACAATAGCGTCATTCTGGAAATAACCCAACCCATTCCTTTTTTTGTGCAAGAATAAAAAAGCAGAAGACGAATCTTCTGCTTTTAAATCAGAAAGAAAATTTATTCCGCTTCTGAATTATTCCGATTAAAGCCACAGCCTTGTTTCCGTCCCATTCCACGGCCTTGGCCTTGACCTCGTCCGCAACCCATTCCACGTCTTGGTCTACGACCTTCACCACAGCGTCCTTCAAAAGTATTGAGGTTATCTTTATTCGGACATGAGCCTCGACCTTGACCTGTTGGTCCTTTTCCTTCTGGTCCTCTACGATCCATATTTGGCATTTTCATCACCCCCTTTTTATTTTGTTTTGAAGACTTTCATCAACCTGAAAATCTCCACCTTCGATTTTGAGCGCCCATCCATTCACAAGAGCTGTTGCAACGATCTTACGTGCCTCATTAACCAACCTCGAAAAAGTCGGACGGGATATGTTCATAAATTTTGCAGCTTCAATTTGTTCAAGACCCTCTTTATCAGCAAGTCTCAAGGCTTCAAGTTGATCATGAGAGAGTGTCTCTCGTTTAAGCGCGTTCATCTTAATACCTTGTGGTTTGTAGAAACGTTCTATTGGCAAGCTGTTTATGTGTCTACACTTACGGGGTCTTGGCATATTCTACTCCTTTTATTTATGAACACATGCTCATTACTAACATAGGGAGTCTTTTTCCATAAATCAAGAGATATTTCGAGATTATGTTCATTACTAGATGAGGTTTTTGTTTTATTTTTAAAACTTAAGTTGCAAAATAAGTATTGATTTACAAACATCAAGTCAGAAAGATATATTCCGTTGAGGATTTTGAAGATTATTTCAAATACTGGGAAAATAAAAGAGTCGTATGAGTCCTGTCTTTCTGTTCCCAAATATAAAGGAAAAGTCAAAAGAAAAGATAAATTAGAAGTAGAATATGAAGATATTAATAGGAAGCAATGCAAAATGACGGCATCAGGTTTTTTATCACGTGTAATTCTACATGAAATTGATCACTTGGATGGAATTTTATTTGTTGACAGGTTAGAGCATCCGAAAGAACTTGAAAAAGTTAAATTTGGTTGGGAATAGCGACAGAAGCTAATTTAAAGAAATTCTCCTTTTATTCTTTGACTAAATCATGATAGGATAGCTTAAGTTGATAAGAAAAGGAAAAGACATGAACCTGAGATCCTCTTTTACAGAAAAGCCAGATGTTTCATTAGCCATTAAACTTTATTTAAGTATTGGGTGGGGAAAGCTGGAGCAATACGATCTGCAGAGATTTGAGAAGGCCTTTGAAAACTCAAAATTTATGACAGTCTACGATGGCGATGTTTTCATTGGGTTTATTCGATTCTTTTCAGATGAGAATCAAGATACTTCAATTATTGAATTTATTGTGACCTCCAAGTATCAAGGATTAAATGTAGGAAAGTGGATGCTTCAAGAATTTTTAAAAAAATATGGGAAAACAAATATTTATATTGAAACAACAGAAAGAACAAAAGATTTTTTTTTAAAGAATGGATTTAAAAAACATCGCCTTGTAGGATTGAGTCGAACAGGGCAAGATTAAGAACAAAGAAGACGTTTAACTTCATCTTCTCGTTTATTTATAAAAGATTTATTGTATAAAAGTTTATTTTGTTTTTCTATATACCATTCAAAAGAATTTTTAGAAGAGTAGCCTTTAGAAATAATATTTGATTCTATTCCGAGCAAATCATTGGTTTTAAGAGCATGATAACAAACAGGAATGTCACCATTTAAGAGAGACTCTTTTTCATAATCTGTGAGTTCTCTATTATAAAAATTTAAATGCTCATCTATGCAAGAAACTGGATTATGGGTTAATGGATGAAGAGATCTATGCAATAGCCAATGATAGTAGAGAGTATGTCTCTTTATTTGTCTTGTTTTTAGATTAGTATATTTTAAAACGAGTTTATTCAGCTTAGATGATTTTTCATTAATTTGCTTATATGCTTTTTTTAATCCAGAAATGATATCAGGGGTAAATTCATTTAAATTAATTTTTTGTATAGATGGACAACTTTTCTTTTCAGAATTTATTTTAGTTGCTTTATATCTAATTTCCATATTTGAGGTACAATCATTTATGACATGAGGATTAATAGGGTAGTGTGAATATACATTGAAATCTTGAAGTGCGCTACCTGACTCTGTTTTTCCTTCTAAATTTTGGATCATTCCTGTAAACTCTAGATCGAAAAAGAAATCGAGTTTAATTTCTTGGAAATAGCTTAAGTTTGTAAAAATAGTTTCACTATCAATTAAAACAAGTTTTTTATTTTCTGAGCAAACAAAGTTTTCACTATGTCCATCTGTATAGTTAAGGCTATCACAAATTGCTAAAAGCGCTCCAGTATTTTTGTAAAATAGTTTTAGATTTTCTTTTTCTGTATATTTTTTATGCGGGATATATTCATGCCA
>JAFGXE010000062.1 GCA_016936785.1 Alphaproteobacteria bacterium | reverse complement strand
TATAGTCATAATTATTCAAAACGTAGTTTGGATAGACATTATATTTTTTGTAAGAGTTAAGAGATGTATCGCGTTTTAATCGCACTTTAATTGAAACTTCTGTTTCAGATATATTTCGAGACTTCATAATCTGTGTTGCTTCATCTGCATTTTTAGGTAAAAAATAAAGAATACGGTAATCATACTTAAGATTCTTTTCTTCACACCAATCAATCATTTGACGAATATACGCGGCCTGCATGACATCATAAATTAAATGTTGATTTTGATGTGTTAAAATTTCCGATTCTGGTACCCCATAAAGCCAGTCTTTTGTAATTTCAAGATAAGTTACTTTTGGTTCTTTTTGTAGATTCTCAACGGATCTGAAGAAATATTCATTTCCTTCAACCTCCCCTTCTCTTTTAGCACGCGTTGTCATTGATTTAAGCGAATAGATAGAAGGTAAGAAATTCTGACGAAAATGCCCTTTGCCACTTCCTGAAGCACCTGTCAAAAAAATTAATTTAAACGTCCCCATAAACTCAAATTTAGTTCTTTTTAAGATTTAAGGCAAGTTCTTTTTACTCTTGATTTTTCCCTGCTCAAAACCTACATATAGAAAAAGGAGCTGAAAATGTATGAACTAATTTTCCTCCTGAGCGGAGGTGTTTTTTCTGTACTTGCCCTGATTGTTTACACATCTCAATCAGACACAGAATCTTCTGATTACACGTCCTCCTCTTCAAAAATAATAAATCTCAAAAAACGTGAAATTTTAGGCACAAATCTCGGATCTTTTATTGCTGATGAACATCGTAAAAATTTAAAATATATCTCCCTTGATGGAGATAGTAAAAAAGTTCATTTATCTCGAGAAATTGAAAACCGCTATGAAGATCTTCGCGAACGAAAAAAACTTCCTTTTAACAAACAACCTTTTAGTTGGCTTGACTCACAAGGAGTTTTTCTTGAGAAAATGCTTCGACTTAATGATGAAGCCCTCTATCTGAATAAATCTGGAAAATTTTTCACAGGAAAACGTGGACAAAAAATCACAAATTATGAGGAAGTCCAAGGCGAAAACTCCAGACTTGTTTTCCACCTTCCTTACTCTCGCCTTCCTCAATTTACTTCTGCAGAAGAATTTGAACATGGAGACACAAGCTTTGTCAGTCTTGTCTATGACCGTAGTTCTGTCTTTGACAAAGTCTATCACAAACCTGGAAGAAAAAATAAGAAACAAAATTTATCCCCTTCTTTGTACCAAAGAAGAAATGATCTCTTTTTCTTACTCAATATGTTTATAAAATCCCCTCAGAGATAATTTTCTACTGATTAAGTTTCTTTTTCTTAATCACGATACTCATCACAAAAGCTAACCCTGCTAACCCCACTAAATATAACGCTAAATGCGGTTGATAAACAAACCGTGCAAATCCCACAATACATAATGAAATTGCCCCCGCGATAAGCCCGTTTATGATATTAAATCCTGTTGAAACAAGAACGCCCAAAGCCGGGATAATTTCAGCAATCACGACCAAAACTTTTGTCAGGAGATTCAATGCGATAAAGATCAAGAAAAATCCTAATACTCTTTTGATCCAAGTCATTGACTTATTTTCTTTTTCCGCACTTAAAATCAAACCTTCCTTAGAATGTATTCCTTCTTTAAGCAAAAATATTTCTTGTTTTTCTTTTGAAATATATGGAACAAAAATTTCTCCTTTTTGAACCCCTATAAGACTTATTTCTTGTGCATTTTTTGCAGATTTATATTTTAAACGATAATCTCCGATTGTATCTTTGTGTCGATCGAAAACAAAATAAAAAACTTGATCCAAAATTTTCCCTTTCTTCTTCATTTCAGGATTCAGTTTTTGGAATGCGCCATTTTCAAATATGACTTCTTTCTGTGGTGAAAAATAATGAATCTGCTTTTCTTGAAGTTTAAACGCACCAAAAGAAACATCTTTTGCATAAAACTTTTTTGTTTCGTATTTCATTTCTGGATTTTTATATTTCTCAGGTTCGTTAAATTTAGCAGAATCTTCTTCTTTATCTAACCACTCTTTTTGATATTCATACCGAGAATGAGTCACTTCTTTACCATTTTCTGTTGCTGTTTCTTTTATCTGTTTTTCGATCCACTGATACATTTCAACCTCTCTTGATAGAACAAGAGTGTTTAAGTAAAATCCTGTTTCCGAATCAATCACTTCATCATTTGTTTTTGCGACTCCAGAAACAAAAACAAGTTTTCCTTCATTTTCAGAAAGCACTTTATCTGATTGAATTTCAATCACTTTGCTCGATATTTCTTGAAGACTTTCTTTTGTTTGAATGGCATTTTTTTCATTTGACCAGAGTACAAAACATCCGATACCGAAAAGTGAAATCCCAAAGATAATTCCCTTAAAACTTCCTTTTAGACGTGTACTCCATCCGCTTGAATTTAACATGATTTACTCCTATTGGTTGATAAACATTTGGACATAACTTAAATATATTTCTTTCAGAGGTCAAACAAAATTATATTGATTTGTGTAAATGATTTTGATAGTTTTCTTTTCAAGTCGGGTTCGTAGCTCAGTTGGTTAGAGCTATCCGCTCATAACGGATCGGTCGTAGGTTCGAGTCCTACCGAACCCACCATACAAATTATAAAATAGCGTAATACAAAGCTTTGAAATATAGATGACCGAAGTACTCAATGCTCAACTCATGTACCCGTAGCTCAGTGGATAGAGCATCTGCCTTCTAAGCAGAGGGTCACAGGTTCGAATCCTGTCGGGTACACCATGTTTTATAACAAAATTATGTTGCATTCGTCCTCGTAGCT
>JAFGXE010000061.1 GCA_016936785.1 Alphaproteobacteria bacterium | reverse complement strand
ATCTATCTATCGCGTGTGTGAAAGACCACGTTTGCAAACGCATTCTTTTTGTAGTCTTCCAAAACAAAACAGTGAAATAAAAACAACAAACAGACGAGAGTTTTATACTCTCAAACAAAAAGGATACCAAGATGACAAAGAAAATTCTCATCGATACGATGCATGTCGAAGACATTCGCGCAACACTGATCAACGAGCAAGGAATTATTGAAGATTTTGACGTTGATACCATTACAAAAACTCAAAACAAAAGTAACATTTATCTCGCACGTGTGATGCGTGTCGAACATTCACTCCAAGCTTGTTTTGTTGACTACGGACAAGATCGCCATGGTTTTTTACCGTTTTCAGAAATCCACCCAGACTATTTTCAAGTGTCTCCGGAAGAAAAGAAAAAATTGATTCATGCGCGGAATAAAGATGAGGTCGATACAGATATTGATCCGCTCGAGTCAGACAATGAAGATTCTGTTGAAATATTGAGCGATACACATACAGGTGATGGCGATTTGCAATCAGTTCGCGATCTTTTGAGATCCTACCGTATTGAAGATGTGATTAAGCCAAAACAAGTGATCCTTGTGCAGGTTGTAAAAGAAGAACGTGGCAACAAAGGGGCAGCTCTAACAACTTATATTTCACTTGCAGGACGCTACTCTGTTTTGATGCCAAACAGCAACAAACGCAGTTCTTATGGTATTTCAAGAAAGATTTATAAACGCGATGATCGCAAACGTTTACGTGACATTTTAAAATCCCTGACCATTCCAGAACAGATGACTCTTATTCTTCGGACAGCGGGACTCAATGTCGATGTTGATCAAATTAAACAAGATCAGAATTATCTCACAAATTTATGGAATGAAGTCAAAAAACAAACCTACGATTCAAGTGTGCCCGCGTTAATTTATGAAGAAGGAAATCTTGTAAAACGCGTTATTCGTGATATGCTTCAAGAAGATGTTTCAGAGGTGATTATTGATGGCGAAGAGGGCTACAAAGAAGCTAAAGCTTTCTACAAAAGCATCACAGGAAAAACAGGAAGTTTTATTAAACAAAATAAAGGGCAAACACCGCTATTTGTGCAGTATAAAGTCGAAGGACAACTTGAGACAATTTACCTTGATGAAGTAATTTTACCTTCCGGCGGATCTATTGTGATTAACCAGACTGAAGCACTTGTGGCGATTGATGTGAACTCAGGAAAATCAACTAAAGCAAAGTCCATCGAAGAAACAGCGGTGCAAACAAATATTGAAGCAGCGAAAGAAATTGCACGTCAAATGCGTCTACGTGATCTAGCAGGGCTTGTCGTGATTGATTTCATTGATATGGATGAAGAAAAGAATCGTCATCGTGTAGAAAATCATATGCGGGATGCAATGCGTCCAGATCGGGCAAAGATTCAGATTCGAAAGATTTCTGCGCTGGGTCTGATGGAGCTGTCGCGTCAAAGAATGCGTCCAAGTTTCCTTGAATCTAGTTATCTAAAGTGTCCACATTGTCGTGGATTAGGTGTTGTGCCGTCTGTGCAAACAGCATCTGTTCTTGCTCTGCGTCAAGCTGAAAAATACCTCATTCAAGAAAAAATCGGCCGTCTTGTGATTTCTGTATTGCCCGAAGTTGCAATTTATTTATTGAATCAAAAACGCAATGATTTGCATGATCTTGAGACAAAATATGAAACAACAATTGTTGTGATTGGTGACGAAAGTATTGTGTCAATTCAAGGATTCATTTTTGAAAAAATGAAGCAAAATGAATCAGCAGAAAAATATCTTCTTGATCACAAACCGCTCGGACGTCCGCGTCAAGAAACAGAAAAACGTAAAGCAGTTGTCTCTCTTGTAAAAACATTTGTGTCTCCAAAAGAGAAAAAGCAAAAGAAAACCAGTTCTTTCTGGGATCGTATTTTTACAAAAGAAGAAAAAGAAGCCAAAGAACAAGAAGTGCCTAAAAAACCAAACTTCAATAAAAATCACAAAAGACGGCATTACCCAAATAAAAAACAAGGGTAGTTGAATGCGGTTTTTTCGAATATTTATCTTGTTTTGTCTGCCTCTTCTGTTTTCAGTCAAGGGGCAGGCAATTCAAGGAATTCGGGATGTGGAAATTGAAACATTTTTAGAAGAAATTGCCACCCCTCTTTTTAAGTCGGCGGGGTTAGCTCCGAGCAATATAGGAATTCATCTCATCGCAGATGCAACCCCAAATGCCTTTATTGCACAAGGACAGAATCTTTTTGTGCATGTTGGACTTTTTATTCTTGCTGACAACGAAAATGAAATCGAGGGAGTTGTTGCTCATGAGACAGGACATATGAAAGGGGGGCATCTTTCACGTCTTGCAGATCGAATGAAGAATGCGCAAATTCAAGCCATTGCAGGGGCTGTTCTAGGTATGGGAGCAATGCTTGGTGGTGGGGGTGAAGTAGGAATGGCCATGATGCTTGGGTCTGCAGATATTGCACAAAAAGGTCTGCTTGCCTATTCTCGGAATGAAGAACGCATGGCAGATGAAATTGGTTTGTCGCTTCTTGAAAAAAATGGTCGTTCCGCTCAGGGATTTTTATCTTTTATGGAAAAGCTTAAAAAACGTCAGGGGCTTCTCATGTCGACGCATATTTCGCCATATAATTTGACGCATCCTTTATCGACTGAACGTGAAAGTTATATTCAACAACGTATGGAAGAAGATTCTAATCTTCAGAAAAAGAATACAGCACCTTCAGAACAATTTCAGTGGATTAAGGCAAAAGTGATTGGTTATTTTCAGTCGGAAGATATTGCGGTTGATTTCAAAAAGGATTCCGATTTTTGGCACTATGCAAAAACATTTGCGTTTATGCGCCAAAATAAATTTAAATCAGCGCAAGAGCATATTAAAATACTGATAAAGAAGTTTCCTCAAAATGGCTATTTTTATGAAACGCAGGCTCAAATCTTATTTGGTCTTGGAGAATACCAAAAAGCCGTGAATGCCTATGAAAAAAGTTTAGATATTCTTGGAGACAAGAATCTTATTGAGCTCGAATACTGCGCCACGGTTCTCGAAATGAAGACATCAAATCTTGAGGATGTTGAAACACGTTTGAACGTGATTTTATTGAAAAATCCAAAAAGTTCAATGGCATATAAACTCTTGGCGACACTCTATGAAAAACAGAATAAAGTAAGTATGAAAGATTACGCGTTTGCAGAATATTATGCTTTGCTCGGAGATAAAGCACGTGCAAAACAATATCTTTCTCAAGCGGAACAAAAAATTGCAAAGGATTCTCTTACGGGTCTCAAGATAAGTGATCTCAAAAAAAGTTTAGAGAAAAAAGATGATTAAAAATTGTCCACTCGAAAAAAATATTCTTTCTGTTTTTGTGACAGGGTATTTTCCTTTTTCCCCGACTGATTTAGTTTTTGTGCCAACCATGCGTGCGAAGCGTGTGTTGGCTGATCTTATTCTTGATGCGGGGGACAAACAGGCATGTTTACTTCCACGAATTCTTTCTTTTGATGAAGCCGGACGCGATCCTGTTTTGAGTCATTCGCAAGAATCTCTTTCATCTTTTCGTCAATTCGAATTGCTTTTTAAATTGATCGAAACGCGTTTCCCGAATCTAACATTTTCTCAAAAAACGAGTTGGACGGATCAGCTTTTAAGTCTAGTGAATAAAATGACTCTTGAATGTTTGTCTTTTTCTGATCTTGAAAAAATTGTGCCAGAAGAATTGAATAATCATTATCAAAAAACATTGGATTTTTTGAGTTTGCTTTATCAAGCGTGGCCTAAAATTCTCAAAGAAGAAGGTCTCAAAACGGGGTCGCAAAATCAAGTGGAAGGGATTCTTTATTTAGCGCAAAGACTTTCGCAATATGAAGGGCGAGTTTTTGGATTGGGATCGACAGGAAGTTTGCCGGCAACGCGAGAGCTTCTTAAATCAATTCATCAACACAAAAATGGAATTGTTTATTTACATGGATATGACCCAAAAATTCAAGAGGAAGTTTCTGAGTCGCATCCTCAATATGGATTTCAAAATTTACTCAAATTTTTTGAAGCAGAAAGGGTGGAAGAAGAAAAAGTATTTTCTGAAAGAGAACGATTTTTACATCATGCCCTATCCGATAATTTTGATGAAAAGGTGTCACAAAAAGAAGTGGATCATATCATGCTTGCTGTGAGTGAATCGCAATATCACGAAGCGATGAGTGTGGCAAAAATGATTCAAAAAAGAAAAGAAAAAAAAGGGTTGCTCGTCACAACGAATCGTGATTTTGTGCAACGCTTAAAAGCGGTTCTCCCACGGTTTGGTTTAATTGCAGAGGATAGTGCCGGGGAGGTGTTTTTTGAAACAAGCGTTGGGCATATTATTTCAGCATATTTAGCTTTTCTTAAAGAAGATTCTCCGCAGAACTTTCTTCGTTTATTTAGTTTGGTCAAACCTGTTGAAGAGGTGTCTGAAGCGGAAGAGTTTTTAAGAAATACCAGGCCGAATCATCTTTTCACTGAAATAAGACATCATATACCAAACGAAACAGGCGAAAAAATATTGGAATGGATTGCCTTTCTTGTTTGGCCATTAGAGTCAGAAAATACATTCGATAAACACCTCGAAAATTTTGAAGAAAAATGTCATTATTTGATTCAAGATTTTGATTTTTCTTTCTTGAAAAAGGAAGGCAAAAATTGGCATGTTTCAGGAAAAGATTTCCTGTCGATTCTTGCTTACTTTTTAGAAGCCGTTCCTTTGCGAACACCTTTTAATAAAGAGGCAGATATTTTGATTTTGGGGCCAATCGAAGCGCGGATGCAAAAAGCAGATTACACAATAATTCCGAGTCTAAATGAAGACTCTTTCCCAAAGATTTCACAAGACGATCCATTTATGAATGATCCTATGCGAGAAGCAATCGGGCTTCCGATTCGCAAAAGAAAAGTAGGGTTAATGGCGCTTGATTTTATCCACCTTTTGACAGCAAAAGAAGTGATTCTATCGCGCGCAAAATTTGAAGAAGGTGCACCGACTGTCGAATCGCGTTTTTTGCAAAAAGTAAAATTACTCGCTGAAAAAAATGGATGTAATTTAAAAGAAGCACCTGAAGTTTCAGAAATGATAAAATATGACAAAGGCAAACAACAAGTCGATTCGCCTGTCGCTTCTTTTGCACCGCCTCTTCATGCTCGCCCAATAAAACTTTCTGTTTCAGCAATTGAAATGTGGTTACGGGATCCGTATGCATTTTATGCGAAATACATTTTGAAACTGTATGAAAAAGATGATTTTGAAACGGATGACATGCCTCGCATCTTTGGAAATGTTATTCATGAGGGACTCGAAAAACTTGCTGGGTTGGATGATTTTTCTGAAGATACAATTCGACTGGTTTTTGAACAACTTATTCAGAGTGAAAATTTGAGTCTCGATCAAAAACTTTTTTGGACAAAAAAAGCAGAAAAGATTGCGTCATTTGTTGCAGACTATGAAAAAAATAAAGAGTCTCATAAGCGTATTGTTGAAGTTTCAGGCGCGTGTGCGCTAACGGATAATTTTGAAATTCGCGCAAAAGCAGACCGTCTCAACGTTTTTCAAGATGGAACTATTGAGGTAATGGATTATAAAACAGGCGCATTACCAAAACCAAAAGATCTTATGAGTGGGTTGTCTCCACAAATGCCACTCGAAGCATATATTGTGGAAAATGGTGGGTTTAAAGAAATCTCAGGAGAAGTTTCACGTTTAACATATCTACGACTTGGAAAAGGAAAAGACTCTGATGATAAAGGGGAAGAGCGTGTTTTTAAAGAAATCCCTGAAATTTTAGAGGCCACACTCGTGCGTCTTAAGACACATATTCTCGCGTATGAAAAAGAAACTCAAGCATACACGGCTAATCGTGAAGACGCGAAAGAAAAATATAAAGCGTATACTTATCTCGAGCGAATTTAGTCTCGACATTGAGTCAATTTTTTGATAAACTAGGGCGTATGGAAAAACAAATCAAAAGTTTTCATCGGTATCAAGTTTTGAATGGCGTTCTTTTAGTCATTGTGATTTCTTTGTTGATGTATGCACTTTACCCGCTTGTGACTCAAAGAACAGAAGATGAAAAAATTGAAGAAAAAATTGCGATCGAAACGGGATTTGGTGTTGAAAAAAAAGACGAGGACATAGTATCCGAAGAAGCAAATATCCAAGAGAAAAAAGGGCAAACCCTCGAAGAGGCGAAAAAAGATCCCGAAGCAGAACAGATTCTTGACCCGAAAAAACCACAACTACTTTACAAAACAGTGCAAATGCGAAAGACAGAAATAAAAGATATTCCAACGCTCGATTTTTCAACAACGACTTTTCAAGAGCAAGAACATAAAGGGGATATGCGTATCCTTGGACAAGATTGTAGCAAAATTCCCCCTCATTTACGCATTGTGGGCGACCTCCATATTTATGGTTTAGGAACAGAGAATTGTGTCTTGCCAAAAGGTTTGAGTGTTGTGGGGTCTGTCTATGTGAAAAGCATTAAAAGTATTCGTTTTCAAAATGACCTCAAAATACAAAAGAAAATCTATATTCAGGATCAAATCTGCGTATCTGTGCCAATCGGTGGTGCAGATAAAATCGTCCTTTCGGACGGCGTTCAAAAGTGTGAATAAGTTTATCTAAATTGATTTTCGGGAACGGAAGGCTTCCGCGATGGTGCCTTCATCGAGATACTCAAGGTCACCCCCAATAGGAATCCCATGTGCCAACTCTGTATAGGTTAAGTTCGGGCATTCATTTTGAATATAGTGTGCGGTTGTTTTGCCTTCAAGTGTCATCGGCAATGCGAAAAGCAATTCTTCTATTTTCTCGGTTGTAATGCGGTTTTTGAGGCGATCAAGCCCGAGTGTTTCAGGTGTAATTTGTGTGCGTGCGGACAGAAGACCACTCAGAATAAAGTATTTCCCTTCAAAGAGATTTGTTTTTTCTAACGCATAAAGATCAGCAAGATCTTTCACAAGGCAAAGTGTTTTTTTAGAACGTGTGGGATTCGCGCAAATAGAACATGGATCTGATTCCGAAAGATTGCCACAAAGATGACATGTCTTAATTGTATCTTTTAAAAGAATGAGCTGTTCTTGAAGTAAAGGCAAAAGATCATCTTTCTGAAGCATAAGATTAAGCGCCAGTTTCTGAGCTGATTTTTTTCCAACGTTCGGAAGCTTGTTTAACAGCAGGGAGAGTTTTTCAAAAGCTGGGTGATCCATTCTTTGTTTTCTTCTTTAAGTTTTGAGTGAAAAATAAGGCTATAGAGAAAAGATTTTTCGTATCCTTCAAGTGTGCCACAATCAAGATACATATCGTCTTTTGTTAGAGGGATTGTTCGAATGCGTTGATTTTTATGCGCCCGCGATTCAAGATTAAGTGCATGAATATGTGTGAGTTCATCGCCAATCATACCTGCAGGACTTTCGCCCTCTTCAAGATCTTGAAGGGCGTTTTTGAGGTGTTTTACAATAGCTTTATCAATAATAATACATGAAATAACAGCTTCGTTTGACGTGCTATTTTGGGGTTTTTCAACATAGAGACCATTTTCAATAATTCCCCATCGTGAAGGGTCATCTACAGGACGTGTGACAATAACATTGCCTTGTCCTGTTTGGTTAAACTCTTCTACTGCACGGACATAAGGGTGTGTTCCATTTGAAAAAATAACATCATCGGGGTAGATAAAACAAACGGGGGAGTCTTCTTTTGAAGCAAGGGCTATGGCATGACCCACACCGAGAGGCATGGACTGAACAACATAATTTATTTTTATATTGTCAGGGAGATAACATTCACGTAAAAGATCACGTCTAACGAAATCCTTTTTCTTTTCAAATTTTTCTTCAATATAAGGCTCATGCTCAAAACATCGATCAAAGTGGAGTTTGTTTTCTTCATTTGAAATCACAAAAGTGATTTCTTTTCCACCTGCTTGAATGATGGGTTGGATAATGTGGTCGATCACTTTTTTGTCACCCAAAGGGAGAAGCGCTTTATGAGGCAAGCCTTTCGATTGCGGATAGTTGCGCGTACTTTTTCCTGCCAGCAAAACAATAAATTGCATGTTTTGTCCTTTTGATTGTTTGTTTTTCAAGCATTTTATAGACTTTTTAGATTTAAGTCTATAAAATCTTTTTTGGAAAAAAGAAGGATTGATTTTTTGCAAATTTTATCGCGGTATATTTTGAAGAATCTTTTTAGAGGTGTTATCACTGTGACTCTTGTTTTGACAGGGGTAGCTTGGCTTACGCAGATTTTGCGATTATTTAGTCTTGTGCTCGAACGTGGATTATCTCTTTTTTCGTTTCTTGGATTAACGTCGCTTCTATTGCCACAGTTGGTGTCGATTGTATTGCCTGTGGCCGTATTTGCCGTTGTGCTTTTTACATATAGTCGTCTTGTTCAAGATAAAGAAATTGTTGTCATGCAAGCAGGAGGGGCTTCTGTCGGGCAAATTGCACGTCCAACACTTATTCTTGTTGCGTTATTTACAGGATATCTTTTTTTCTCAGTGCATATTTTAGAGCCAGCTTCTGGGCAAAAATTTAGAAGTATGCAATTTGCATTTCAGAATAATTTAGCATCATTGGCGCTTCAAGAAGATCATTTCAATACACTGATCCCAAACATTGCTATCTATGTAGAAAAAACGAGAGACAATTCACTCTATAACGTGATCTTGAATGATTCGCGTAATCCTCAAAAAACATATACAGTAATTGCGAAAAAAGGAATGTTAGTTCAGACGCAAAAGGGATTGTCTGTAGCACTTGTTTCAGGAAGCTTACAAGAAAAAGTAGGAGATAAAATCACGTATGGTGATTTTGAAAAGATGACGGTTGATCTTGGATTAATTGAGGAAAAAAAACAGCGACGCGTTAAGCCAAAAGAAATGTATACGCCACAACTTCTTGAATACACGGAACAAACAAAAAGAGAATATCTTGCGGAATTTCATAAGCGATTTTTGGTACCGTTTTGGTCTTTAATTTCAGCGCTTTTGGCGTTGTGTGGAATTTTTAGTGGGTCAATCACTGGGCGTGGTCGTGGGCGGAATATTCTTTTTACCTCAATTGCTTTTATCGGTTTACAAGCACTTCTTCTGACTGGAATTAATTTGATTAAATCTATGCCCTCGGTTGTTTGGGGAGTCTATGCGGGTCATCTTTTATTGATTCTTCTGGGATTCGGGTATCTTTGGTCTAAAAGGAAAAGACGATGAAAAAACTTTTTCTTTTACTTTCTTTTTTTGTCTCTCCCGTCTTTGGAGAACCGATAACGATTACTGCTGATGAAATTACTTTTGATCATAACACAGGAGTTGTAAAAGCAGAAGGAGGGATTCAAGCCCATCAAGGGAAGACAACACTTTCTGCGCCACATGCAGAATATGAAACAAAGACAAAAGGTTTTACCTCTTGGGGTGGCGTGCATGTTCAAAAAGAAGGGGGAGAATCTTTTTATACCGAATCCATTCACACAGAAGATGGTTTATATAAAGCGCAAATGGATCAGTTTGAATTGAATCTTTCTGACGGTGCGAGTGTGGAAGCAAAAGGAGTTGAAAAAGAGGGCGAAGATCTTGTTTTGATGGATCCTTCTTATACAGCCTGTAATCGGGCGGAATGTCCTTTAACCTGGGAGGTGCGCGCGAAGAAGATTTCAAAAAATGGAGATTCTTTATCATATAAGCATGCGTGGCTGAATCTTTGGGGAGTGCCGATTTTTTACACGCCATATCTTTCTCATCCAACGCCAAAAGCAAAGCGACAAAGTGGATTACTTTTTCCGCAAGTCGGGTCAACTGCTGACCTTGGAACGTATGTCAAAATACCGTATTATCTTGTTTTTTCACCGACACACGATCTTACTCTTTTACCGATGACAACGACAGAAGAAGGAGAGGCATTAGGGTTTCAACATCGAAAGAATTTTCGTTTTGGGCAAACGCGCACAGAGGGGCTTTATACGCAGACAAAATCGTATGATAATCAAACAGACAGATGGCATGTTTCTTCGGATAATATTGTAAATCTTACACCAGTTTGGCGTGGTTTTTTAAATTTTAATCGGACGTCAGATGACACCTTTATGCGAAAATACGATATTAAGGAAAACGTGCCTTATCTTGAAACACGGGGTGGGTTTGAAGGACTCTGGAATCGCAGTTATTTAACGCTCCGCGTGCATGATTTTCAAGATTTACGTCCCGACACAACAGATGAAGAGTTGCCTCAAATTCTTCCGGATTTAAACTATCAGAGAGCGTTTGATCCGTTTGCGAACGGCAGTTTTTTTTCTCTGAATCTCAACACAGCATCTTTAAATTATAATAACAATGGAACACAGAGTCGTGTGACAGGAGATGTTCATTGGACGCAACCTTTCTTGATGTCGAATGGT
>JAFGXE010000060.1 GCA_016936785.1 Alphaproteobacteria bacterium | reverse complement strand
TGCGCCAATTGACATTCAAGATGAAGAATGTCAGTCGCTTGTTTTAATGTTGTCTCAATCGCTTACGCATAATCACACGGCTGTGGATTACGTTAATCAAACACGATCTGGAGCTGTCACAACACTTTCGTTAGATTATGCTGGATTTGGAGGAGATGAGAAATTCGTGAGAACAGGTCTCACATCGCGCTTTTATCACAATTTTTGGGATAATGCATGGCAGTTTGGATTCTCACTAGAGAGTGGTTTAGTCTCGCCAATAAACGATGACTATATCAAACGGCATTACCGTTATTACCTTGGTGGTGAATCTCTTCGTGGTTTTGACGTTGCAGGTATTGGTGCGCGAAATAAATATAGTTCAACCTATGCGTATGGTGGCTTATCAAAAATAAACGGAACTGCGCAGTTGAATTTCCCAATGGGCTTACCAAAAGAGTATCAAATTACAGGATTTGTTTTCTCAGATTATGGATGGTTGGGGAAACCAAGTGAAGTTTATGATTATATGTATTACACGGGATCTTTGCGCACATCAGCTGGAATTGGGATTAAATGGAATTCTCCAATGGGGCAAATTAATATCTCATGGGGTAAGGCGATTAGTTATGAACCATTTGACGACCTTCGCCCCTTCTTGTTGAGCTTTAATACTGCGTTTTAAATGTCATTTCGGAAGGCTTTTGCTTGAGAAATCTCTATTCGACATCCAAATTCTTTTTTAAATTCTCTGCCAAGTCGCATGAGATTCCGTGTCGTTGCACGGGATGACCCCTACTTCTATGTCATCTTCAGCTCTGCTGGAGATCCAGAAATTTAAAAATAAATCCGTATTCCAAAGGAAGTTTCATTATATCTCAAGTATTCATTATCATAAAAATGATAGCGAATAAACCCTGCGGAGTTTTTTTGTTCATACAGAATGAGTTGAGAATCAAACTCCCAAAAAGCCCACTCTTTTTCATTCAAAAACGAACGATAACGAATTTCTCCAAGCCATTTGAAAAAAGTATCAGAGGTATACACCCAGCCCATTGATCCGCTAAGCGCAGGAGAAATTTCCGAAGAAAGTGTTTTATCCGCATAAGACAGTTGTCCTTCGACAAATTGATAAGTCAAAAGAGAATCCGAAAGTTTTTGCGTCAAACCTAATGCGCCAAACGCATTTCCCATGGTGCGATCAAAGTCTGTCGGACGATGTGTCAAATTAACACCTAGTTTCCAAGAAAGCGGGGTAAAGGTCGCTTGCCAAGGCGAAAGACTCTGAATAGACACAAGATTAAAGTGCGGAATCAGAAAATCATCCTCTTCTGTATAGCGAAGTTCCCCAGAAAAGAAATCAATCCCTGCGCCTTGAATATGCCCGCGGTCTGGGTCTTCAATTGTGTGATAGGCTGGACGCAGATGAAGAGCAAGAAAACGTTTTCTATCCTTAAAACCATAAACAAGATCAAAGCGTTTGGGAAGATGGGCTTCCTCAGGGGCAGGTGGTCGGATAATATCAGGAAAATCCGTTTCAACATCACTCAAATGATTCCGAAGACGGAGAAGCTGAAAACTTTTTTTCTGATAGTCTTCCAGAGAAAGTTTTGATTTAGAAAGATCATACTGCAACACATCGTAAGTCACCTCGGACACACGGGCTTGTTCTTGAAGAGAAAGGTCATTCGGTAGGGAATTATCATCGCGAAAGGCATGAATAGCCTCTTTTTCTTTTTCAGAAAGGGTCGCCCAGTTTTGAAGAATTTTTGTTTGAAGAGATTCTCGAAAAGCAATATCAGATGTGAGATCTTTTTTATTGAGAACTGCGCGCACTGTATCGAGTGGAATCGTTTGAAGTGGAAATTTTTTTGAGAGCTGAAGAGACGGACGCGCCACATCGAGCAACTCCATCAAAAGATAAGAACAATTGTCTGTAAAGAAATAGTAATCTACATACTGATAACCGAGTTCCCAAATGTGATCAGCGAGACGCTGTGTTTCTGAGGAAGAAAGATTAAGATGATACTCCCAAAGATCGCGGTTTTCTAGCGCACCATACGCCTTTACTTTTTTGTAATAAGGTTCAAATGAAAACACACCAGGATATCCGCCAGTTAAACCATTATACGCGTATGCGAAACCGTTTGGATTCTCAGGCGTAATGGCACCAAAGTTCGAAATATAAGAGAGAAGATCTTCAGTAGAATCCTTTCTATCAAATCGCAAAAAAGTATGCCCAAAAAGAGAAGAAGGTTGATTGAGGTAGGCACTTGCAAATACAAGAGTCGCTTGATAAGGCTGTGTTTTTTGAATCCATTTATTATACGCGGGACATTTTTGTTCCTGAATAAAGGAAAGATCCAGCTGTGTCTTGAGCCATTCATAGCGCGCTTTAAACTGGCACTGAGGATGTTGATGGATAATTGTCTGCGTAATTCCTTCTCGAATAGAAACAACCTCTTCAACCTCTATTTGAGAAGGTTGTGCAAACGCCTGTAGTGTGGCAAGGAGTTCTGCCTCAGCATCAGTTTTTCCTGATTCAGAAAGAAAAAACCCTTTGGAATCAATTGTGCTTGTGCCACCTTTAAAATGAAGAAGTGTTTGCCACTGTGGATATTGAGAAAGCTTTTGATCGATTGCACTTTTCAAAGCCGAATCAAGTGAACCAAAGCTGATGGATGGGATAAAAAAAAGAAATAAAAAAAACTGCCTCATAGAGGCAGTTTAAGAAATTATCGTGTCTTAAGCAACGAGTTTTTCAATACGTGAAGCAACTTCAATGCTTTCTGCACCATCTGTGAAGATTGTGTCAAAGTTTTCGTTCACAATAGTTGCGAGGCGTGCTGGGTCAACATTTAAAATAGTTGCAGCCGCTTTCATTGTTTCAGAATTTTTTCCTGAAGCAGCGTCCATTGCAAATTGTTCTTGGTTGTTATGCATAAAGTATGCAAATTGACGTTTTTGAATCGTCGCATTTCTTTTACATCCAAGTGTTCCTGTAGACATTCCGAATGTTTGGTTTCCTGATGTTCCGTTTGTGGTTGCAGCCATAACATCGTAAACCCATCCACGTTCTCCAGACCAAACCATTGATCCAAGTCCACATCCAGGGTTATCTGCGTAAGCAGATGAAACAGCAAATGTTGACGCCATAAGCGCAACGGCAAAAAGTTTTTTCATAAGTATTCTCCTTTTTTTTAAGAACGTGTATTCTGACGTCCATAATCTATATTAGAGATGTTTGTAGAAAAATCAAGAGAAACTATCTGCTCTTTTTTAGGGGAAATGGGCTGAGATGGATTGATAATATAAAGATTATTTCCAAAATAATCTGAATTTTCAACATTTTCTAAGAATTCTGTTGCGCGTGAAAAATGATCCTTTTCCTGGGAGATAACCGTGTTTTTATGATTGAAGTAATAAGCTCCTTGCAAATTTATTAAAAAAACAAATGTTTTATTTTCTGTAAAATAGTTTGCGTAAAAGAGTCGAAGACCTTTATTCGCCCCGCGTTCACGGAAAGAATTATTGAGCCGACGTTTAAAAAGATTGAATCCAGTAGAGTTCTTGCCAAGAAATTCATTTGAGGATTTATTAGAATTAAATTGGTTTTGCATGAAGAGATCTACATTATATTTCTCAAAAATTGAGACAAATTGACACAAAGAAACCTTTGCACGGTCGAGAGAATCTGCAAATGATGGGAAAGTATAAAATTCAACAATACTTGGTTGCATTTCCCGAGAATAGAAAACAAAGAGTCATTTGTCAAGACTTGAACTGATTCTTTCTTGGGAACCCTGTTGGTGGTGTGCGACCAATACCAGCGCGCTTACCAAACCAGAGGCGGAAGTCTTCAAGTGTTGTCCGTCCACGTCCTGTTTCCCAATAAAATCCATCTGCTCCGACAAAAGGGAGAGCATCAACAAGTTGTGTTTTCGAGTCGCGATATTTTTGTAGAATGACACCTTTTCCACGCGAAACGGTTGGAATCTCATCCATCTTAAAGATCAAAAGTTTACGGTGGTTGCCAAGCACAGCGAGATGATCTTCGTTCTCAAGCGGAAGAACAGAGAGACATTTTGCGTCTTCAGAAAGATTTACAATTGTTTTTCCAATTCGGGTTTGTGCAAAAACGGACGAAGCTTCAACTTTAAAACCATAGCCATTTGTTGTGGTGACAAGAAGAGTTTTATTTTCATCATAAATAAATAAATTGACGAAACTCAGATCGTTCTCAAGATCAAGCATCATTTGCAAAGGCTCACCATATCCGCGTCCACCAGGAAGCTTGTTGGGTTCAAGTGTGTAAAATTTTCCACCGGCAGAGGCGAGAATGAGTTTGTCTGTTGTTTGACAGTGAAGAGCAAATTGTCTTGAATCACCATCTTTAAACGCAAAGGTTTCACTAAGATCTTGATGGCCTTTCATTGTCCGAATCCATCCTCGTTGTGAAATAATAACGGTCAAAGGTTCCTTTTCAATGAACTGCTCAAGAGAAATTTCCTCTTCTTCAAATGAAGCAATCAATTTTGTTCGACGTTTTCCTTCAGCTGTTTTCTTGCCAAAAATTGTGAGGAGATTTTCAAATTCTTTTTTCAAGTAATCAGTTTGCAAATTCTTATTGGCGAGAAGTTTTTCGCAAGCTGTTTTTTCTTTTTGCAGATCACTTTCTTCAGCCTTAAGTGTCATTTCTTCAAGTTTACGAAGAGAACGTAAGCGCATATTCAAAATCGAATCCGCTTGAAGTTCTGTCAGTTTAAACTCTGCAATCAAAAGCGGTTTAGACTCATCATTTTCACGAATGATTTGAATAACACGATCAAGATTAAGATATGCTTTTAATAAACCTTCAAGAATTTCAAGACGATGTATGATGTTTCCCAGACGGAATTGTGTTTTTCGATCTAGCACAACAAGGCGATGACTCACAAAAGCATCGAGGACTTCTTTGAGATTCATGACGCGTGGTGTGCGTGTGCTATCCAGAACATTGAGATTCAAATGGAAAATCGTTTGAAGATCTGAAACTTTAAACAAATGTCCCATAATATGCTCAGCTTTAATGGTACGATTGCGAGGCTCAATCACTATCCGAATATCTTCAGCGGACTCATCGCGAATATCTCCGACCATAGGAAGTTTTTTTTCTTCAAGAAGATAGGCAATCTTTTCAATAAGTTTGGATTTTTGAAGACCAAAAGGGATTTCTGTAATCACGATTTGGTAGTTTCCATACTGAAGATCTTCTGTTTCCCATGTGGCGCGCAATGTGAATGCACCATGTCCTGTTTCATACGTTTTAAGAATTGATTCTGGGTGAGTCAGAAGTTGTCCGCCTGTTGGAAAATCAGGGGCTGGAATATATTTTATAAGCTGTTTTACAGTTGCATCTGGGTTGTCCAAAAGATAAATGAGTCCCTTTAAAAGCTCATCAAGGTTGTGTGGTGGAATATTTGTCGCCATGCCAACAGCAATTCCTGTTGATCCATTCGCAAGGAGATTTGGAAAAGCGGATGGCATAAGAACAGGTTCTGAATCGGTTCCATCATACGTTGGACTAAAATCTACTGTGTCCTCATCAAGTCCATCCATCAATGCAGATCCAGCTGATGTGAGGCGGGCTTCTGTATAACGCATAGCCGCGTGAGAATCCCCATCAACATTTCCAAAGTTTCCTTGTCCATCAACAAGTGGATATCGAACAGAGAACGACTGCGCTAATCGGACCATGGCATCATAAACAGCGACATCACCATGAGGATGATATTTACCAATAACATCTCCTACAACACGCGCGCACTTTTTATAGCCTGCCGTCGGATTGAGTTTGAGTTGACGCATCGCATAAAGCAAGCGACGATGAACCGGCTTAAGACCATCTCTTACATCAGGAAGAGAGCGTGAAACAATGGACGAAAGCGCATAATCAAGATAGCGTTTAGATAATGCGGATGCGAGCTGTTCTTCACGAATAGGTTTTGGTGCTTGTGCCATTTGTTTTATTGAACTTCCTTATGAAGATTTGGACTCGGAATGCCCTTCTCTTCAAGAATTTTAAAGCCTTCTTCAATCATACGTGGGTTTCCACAGAAAAAAGCATGTGTTTCTGCTGAAAAAGATTTTCCAAAGAATGTTTCAATTGTATTAGAGGAAAGAACATTCCCAGTGCGACCTTTCTGTCCCATCCACGAATCTTCTTGCGACACAATCGGAATGTAGAAAAAGTTTTTAGAGTTTGCTTGTGCAAGCGTTGTAAATTCATCTCTATATCCCAAATCATTTGAGTGACGCACACCGTGGAGCAAAGCAATTTTATGTGTCTTAAGAATTTCTGGATAGGAGCGAAGCATGCCACGAAAAGGGGCGAGCCCTGTTCCTGTTGCAATAAATAAAAGTTGTTTGGCCTCTTTTGCAAGATTGAGTGTAAAATGTCCAACTGCCCGGGGAGACAAGAAGATTCGATCTCCTTCTTTTGCATCAAAAAGTAATGGCGTTAAGGCACGCGGGCGCGCTTCAGAATCGTATTTATCTTTCGTATACTTAAGGACAATATAAAAATGACGGTCACCATCTTGAGGTGCAGAGACAATCGAGTAGGCACGTTTCACAGTCGTTCCTTCTGGTGTTTGAAGGCCAATTACAGAAAACTGCCCTGCAAGAAACGAAGGATCTCCTTCATCAAGCTTAATCGTGAATTCACGGAGCTTGTTATTCATTTGGATGATTTTTGTAATCGTTGCGTTATACATTCTATCTCTCTTTATTCCTTTATGACGTTTCCTAGCATATCAATATATTTTTTATTTTCCACTTTTTTTTCAAAAAGAGATTTGTTAGAGTAGTTGTATGCGAATTAAACAAAAAATCAAACAGTTTTTTAAAGAGGAAATTCGGACGCGGAATGGTATGGTTTTCTTTATTGTTGCCTGTGTGTTGTTTTATTTTGTTTTTCAAATTCTTTTTGGGCGGTCAAATCTTTTTTATTGGGGGCGTCTTGTTTTAGATCGACAGACACAAGAAGAAACACTTCAGTCTCTTGAAGCCGAAGCAAAGATTCTTAAAACGAGCATTCAACGCATCGAAAACAAGGATCGCGATTACATCGACGAACTGTTGAGAAAAAAATTAAATCGATTTCCTCCGAATACATATTTACTGAGAGGTGACGAATAATGCCTATCAATTTTGTTGCGATTTTAGGGTATTTTTTAGGATCTATTCCGTTTGGTCTTATTTTTGTGAAGATTTTTCTAGGGAAAGATTTGCGTCAAATGGGGTCTGGGAATATTGGTACGACAAACGTGCTGCGCACCGGGAATAAGCTTCTGACATTTCTGACTTTATTTTTCGATATGGGAAAGGGTGCGATTGCTGTTATATTCGCAGAACATTTTGCGCCAGGGGCAGAAGCACTTGTTGCTGTGAGTGTAGTTTTTGGGCATAATTTTCCGGCCTTTTTGAACTTTAAAGGAGGAAAAGGATTTGCGACAACGATGGGGTTGGTTTTTTATTTTTCACCAGAAGCGTTCGTTATTGCAGGACTACTTTGGCTGACCGTTGTTCTGCTTTCTAAGTTTTCATCGTTAGGTGCGTTGAGTGTGCTTGTGAGTTTACCATTTCTCTTTTGGGGAACCGAAATTCAAATGGCCTTTCTTTTGATTGCACTTCTTGGAATAGGAAGACATTATGAAAATATTGGACGTCTTCTCAAAGGGACAGAAGGACAAACAAATCTTTTAAAGATGTTTAAAAAATGATTTCAGAGAAAGAAGTTTTAGCGCGATTTCAACTTCTCCAAACAAAAGGGATTGGGTCGGTTTCCTTTCGACATATTTTAAAAATATTTGGGTCAGCTGAAAAAGCAATTGAAAAATTGCCGAGAATGAGTAAGGCGAGAACAATCAATATTCCTTTGTCTGAAAACGCAGAAAAAATTTTGCAAGATCTTCAAAAGACAAATCAAAAAATTTGTTTTTATGATTCGGACAACTATCCCAAAAATATGCGCGCCTTAGACGATTTACCGCCAGTACTTTTCTATCGTGGGAATATTCAGTTGTGGTCACAAAAAATGATTGGCATTGTCGGAACGCGCAATGCGTCTCTGCCCGCCATTCAGTTTACACATAAAATTGCACAGGCACTTTCTGAAAAAGGATATGGGGTTTTGTCGGGAATGGCGCTGGGTATTGACGGCGCTGCGCATCAGGGGGTATTGGA
>JAFGXE010000059.1 GCA_016936785.1 Alphaproteobacteria bacterium | reverse complement strand
CTTCAACAAAATCCATTACAAATCCTGAAAAAACCATCAAAAAAAAGATCTGTCTTTTTTGATCATTTTTAAACATTTGAAAAATAGAAATAAGATGCACACCTAAGAAAAGAGGAAAACTAAATCCTAAAGCAAAGAGAAGAAAAAAAGAAAAAAGACTCATTCTGATTCTTTCTCCTCATTTTCCTCTTTTTCCCAATTCTCTGACGTAAAATTTTTTAAAACAGAAACAACCTCAATATCTTTAGGCTGAACAAAAAAATCAATCACGATATCTTTTCCAGTTTCTGAAACAAAACCAACAGGAATATTCGGCGGGAAAACACCTTGAAATCCAGAAGTTAAAATACGCTCCCCTTTTCCAAGCTGTGGCTTTCCTTCTGGAAAAACAAGAATACCTTTTCGCTCATTGTCCCCTTGTAAAAAGAATCTTTTCCCTTCCTTTTCACTTTTTATTGGAATTTTAATTGTCGAATCGGACAAAAGAAGGACACGAGAAAAAGAAGGATAGACACCAACAACCTGACCAATGAGAAAACCCTTTGCAAGAACAGGTGCGTAACGTTTTATACCATCTTTTGCGCCAACATGAATGAGAATTGATTTAGAAAATACAGTAGAAAAATCTTGATAAATATAGCTTGATAGATACTCTGATTTTTTTTCAGGAATAAATCCAACAATGTTCTTAAGCCTTTGATTTTCAGACTCAGTTAAAAAATATTTCTCCTGATAAATTTTTGTTTCATGTAATTTCTGTCGCAAAAGCTTATTTTGCTCAAACGTTTTTTCCCGTGAAACAACGCCGTGATATTGATCATATAGAAAGTTAAATGGCGCATAAAGAATATACGAAATTCCAGAAAAAACAGATGTCGTCACCGATCGCACGGACGTATAAATAGATTGACGTAAGTCTGTTCGCCCCATAAAAAAAGCAACACTCAAAACAAAGAAAATAACTAAACCGGTAATTTGAAGCTTTTTATAAAAACGTCTCCGTTTAGAAAGGGGTGCACTCTTCTTCATTTTTCCTCCTTATTGAGCACCTGAAGAATAGGAGGAACATCTTCTAGTTTCAAGCTTTTTCTTGCTTTTTCCAAAGAGGTTATTTAAGCTTCGTTTATGAGTGAATTTGATTCAATTTTAGAAAACATTCGTTTAAAGATTCAAGAAAAACAAGAAGGGTTTCGCACACATCCTGCAAGTCCATCAATAGATTCAGTTTTTCAGCTTTCTCCAGAAATGATTTTACAGGAAAAAAAAGACTCTCACATTAAGATTGCTGAAAATATTACTGAAGAACTTGTCCGTCGTTTTAATCTTTATTCGCAAAGGATGCAAATTTATGGCCTTGTTTTAGATAAGCTCTTTTCTGAGTCAAAAAAGCTTGAAAATTAAAGAAAAATTTTTTATACTCCTCGCAAGCTATAATCAAAACAAATAATAAAAACGCGTTTATTAGTATTTTTTTTGACTATACAAACAATAAGGATTCAAAAATGGCACGTATTACAATTAACGATTGCTTAGCAAAAATCTCAGACAAATACCGCATGATTACGCTCACAGCACAACGTGCACGTCAACTTTATAATGGTGCAACACCCACAATAAAGTCAAAAAAAGATCGTCGAACAGTTATTGCTTTGCGTGAAATTGCAGAAGGAACAATTAATCCCGAACAACTCGAAAAGAATTTTATTGCTTCGTTTCGTCGCATCACACCTGCTACAACACTTGAAGAATCATCAGAAGAGAACGATGATCTTAGAGCGATCGAAGCTGAACTTAATTAGTTTTTGTTAAAAGAGTTTCAAAAAACACCTCACATTGAGGTGTTTTTTTAATCGCTCTCTGTTTCTTCGGTTGCTAAGCCTGTCGAAGCATCAAAGAGACAATTAATTACATGGAGTTAAAGTTATATGTCATCTCAAACACCATCGAGAGATCCATTTGTTCTATAATAGTCTCATATAAATGAATAAGGGTTTACATCAATTTTAATCTGAATTGCACTCGGAATTTTGACAGCATTCAACCACTGCTTTACATAACGATGCCCCTCAAGCCCCCGCGGACTCTGAATAAGGAAGCGCTTACGATATCGACCTCGCAAATAACGTATCGAGGCATCAGCAGGACCAAAAAGTAAAACATCTTTATGTTGTGGCGCTTGTCGATGAATCTGCCGACAAAACTCTTTCAAATTCTTTTCGTTTTTAGCAGAAATGATAAGTGCAATGAGTGACCCATATGGGGGCATTTCTGCAAGCTTTCTTCCTTCAAGTTCTGTTTGAATAAATGTTTTTTTATCTCCAGACAAAAGAGCTTGCATGACAGGATGATCGGGCGAATATGTCTGAATATACACATACCCCTTTTCATCTTCCCGTCCTGCACGTCCGGAGGTTTGCTCAAGAATCTGGAGTGTTTTCTCGGAGGCACGAAAATCCGCCCCCATTAAACTCATGTCCGCATCGACAATCCCCACACAAGTAAGACCTGGGAAATGATGTCCTTTTGTGAGAATCTGCGTTCCAACAAGACAATCTACTTCTTTGTTTTCAACTTTTTTTAGCGCGTTTTCCAGCTGTTTTGAGGTTGATGTTGTTTCCGATGACATAACAAGAAACCGTTGTGTCGGAAACCTCTTCTGAAATTCCTCCGCGAGACGATCAATTCCTGGACCACAAAGAACAAAACTTTCTTCCTCTTCGCACTGCGGGCATTTTTGAGGGGGCTTTCCTTGATATCCACAATGATGACACATTAGTTGGTCATACTTCGATCCTTGATGATAAACAAGATGAACATCGCAGTTTGGGCATTTCGCCCGGTATCCACATTTCTGACAGATCATTAAAGGCGCATAACCGCGACGATTGAGGAAAAGAAGCGCCTGTTGTTTTTTTGTAAAAGTTTCTTCCAGCGCTTGCACAAGAACAGGGGACAGCCACCCTTTTTGTCCATCGACTTTTTCTGGCGGATAGTTTTTCAAATCAATCAATTCAATCTTTGGAAGAACAGCTTCTTGAATCCGTTCGTTGAGTAGCACCTCTTTGTACCGTCCCTCTTGAACATTTGCGAGTGATTCAAAAGAAGGAGTTGCTGAGGCCAAAATAATTTTGGCTTTTTCTTTCTTCGCACGCAAAACAGCCATATCTCGCGCATGATAAATAAATTGATCTTCTTGTTTGTAAGACCCATCATGTTCTTCATCAACAACAATGAGTCCTAAATTTTTAAACGGTAAAAAAAGAGCGGAGCGTGTCCCGATTAAAACCTTTTCTTCCCCTGCGTAAATTTGTTTCCATGTTTTCCGTTTTTGCGCAGAAGAAACACCCGAATGCCAGAAAGAAGGAAGTCGTCCAAATCGTTTTTGAAACCGCTGAATAAATTGGCTCGTTAGAGCAATCTCTGGCAAAAGAATAAGTATTTGCTTTTCTTCCTTCAAAGCCGTCGCCACTTGAGAAAAATAGACTTCTGTTTTTCCAGACCCCGTCACACCATTTAAAAGAACTGGAATCTCCGACGCAATAGCATCAATTGCCTGAACTGCTTTTTTTTGCGCAGGAAATAGGTGTGAAAACTCTGGTGCATCATATTCAATCATTTCTGTTAAATCCGAATCAGACTCAGAAATTTCAATCAATCCACCCTGTTGAATAAAACTTTTAATAACCTGTCGCGAAACACCACTTCGAATTTCAATTGCTTCGACAAAAAGCTTTTCTGATTCGTTTAAAAATGATTCAAGAATTTTCTGACGTTTTTCCGTTTTCTTCCCTACGTAATGAGGATTCTGAATATAAAGTTTCTGCGCACGATTCTCAAGAAAGTCATCTGAAGGGAGTCCTGCCCGAAGAACAGAGCCAAAATCAGATAATGTATATCCAGCGACTGTTTTAAGAAAATCCAAAAACACCACAGAAAATTGATAGAGAGTTTCTTCTAAAATAGCTTTGATTTTTTCTGGCGCACAATCAATTTCAACATCACTTTCAATGATAATACCCAATCGCGTTTTATTCATAAAAGAAACAAAAACAATCCTCCCAATATCTCCTTTTTGTCCTTCTTCCAAAGAATATGAATAACTTGGACGTCCCCCTATCGGCAAAGAAATATTAACATATCTAACCAACTTGAACTCGTTGCATTTTTTCTGATTGGAAAAGATCCCCTGTAACATTCGTCATGATTGTTTGAACTTGAAGCCCTTTTAGCTCTTCCAGTAAAGCGGTTTGGTTTTTTAAATCCAAGTGTGCCCCTGCTTCATCCAATAGAAAAACTGGCGTTTCCCCTAAAATAGATTCAAGTAATTTAATTTGTCCGAGAAGCAAAGAAAGTAACATTGTTTTTTGTTCCCCCGTTGAACACAAATTCGCCGGGAGTTTTTTTTCCTGATGATACAACATAAATTGACTCCGATGAGCACCATCAACCGTTGTATAACCAATGTTCTTTTTTAAATAAGACTCGTATAAATCTTCAACATCTAAAGCCGATTTTGTTTCCAACTCTTTTTCAATCATTCCTTCACACCGTAAAGACACCGACGGAAAATATGTTTGATTGCCCTCAAGTATTATATTAATACGACGAATATAATCCATGCGCGCAACAGCAATAGCAACACCCTGTTCCGCAAGCAAGCGCGCATTAACACCTAACCAAGCAGAGCAGACCTCTTTTTCGCACAAGGCATACCGCTCTTTCAAAAGCTGATCGTATTTCATCATGCGTTCTTTATGTGCGGGATCAAAAACCCGAATCATCGAATCAATTAGTCGACGGGTTGATTGAGATCCTTCTGTAAAAACTTTATCCATCGTTGGTGTAAGAATGACAAATCGAATCCGTTCAGCCAGTTCTTTTTGTGCAACTTTTTTACAATCAATAAAACTTTCTCGAAGAGACGTTTTGGTTTTGTCATAGTGTGTTTTAATTTCAAAAGAAATATCTTTATAGACAACTTTTCCTGACACAGACCAGGGTAAAAATTGTCCACCCTTGTGATATCCAATTTCTTCTAACTTTGTTTTACGGAAACCGTTTCCTTGAGACAAAAAAGAAACTGCTTCAAGAAGATTTGTTTTCCCAACGCCGTTCTCCCCATAAAACAAAGAAAAGTCCCTATCGAATGAATATTTTTTATTCTCAATGTTACGATAATGAAAAAGATGAACTTCTTGAACATACATAACAGGCACTCTACAAAAAAAACACCGTTCTTTCAAACACTATTTGCCATTCCTTGAAAATTATGATATAATCCGACTATTCGTTAAAAGAAGGAGCGAAAAGTATGAAAAAATCTCTAAGTCTTATCGCGTTGCTCGTTGCAGTGTCTGCATGTCAACACGACCAACCTGTGCGTTCATGGAATAGTCCAGAAGGCTCACAAACAGCAACAGAACAAATGCCAAATGAAGAAGGTTTCCCTGTGGAACAATCTTCTGTAGCAAATATGCACCCAAGTGTTATGGGGGATCCTGTTGGTACATATAAAATTGGGAAACCTTACGTGGTTGACGGTATGAACTACACGCCAGCAGAAGAATCCAATTATCAAGCAGAAGGAATGTCTTCTTGGTACGGATCTGAATTTGCAGGACAAAAAACAGCAAATGGCGCTATTTTTAATCCACAATCTTACACGGCAGCACATAAAACGCTCCCGTTGCCATCTGTTGTTAAAATAACAAACCTCGAAAACGGCCGAACGACATACGCACGCGTCAATGATCGTGGACCTTTTACAAAAAATCGTTTGATGGATGTTTCTGAGGCCGTTGCAACAGAACTCCAAATGAAAGCAAATGGAACAGCACGCATTAAAGTAGAGGTAATGCCTGTTGAAAGTGCTGAATTAAAAAATCGCGCAATGCAAAATACGACACAAACAGAGTTTACAACAACGCAACCAACAGGTCTTGCGCCCTCTGAAATGATGCCTCAACCTGTTGCAACAAATGGATATTATGTTCAGGCAGGTGCTCTTGCTTCAATGGCAAATGCAGAAACAATGCGTGGACAACTTTCTTCTGTTGGCGCAACAAGTATTGTTCAAGAAGGCGGTTATTATAAAGTTCGTGTTGGTCCTTATCAAACTGTTGATCAGGCAAGACAAGCAAAAGACTCTCTTCAATCCCATGGAATTTCAAATCCTGGTTTGATCTCTGATGGCAAATGGTCAAAGTGGTAAGAATAAAGCCTAAAAACAAAAAAGAGTTTCAAGTTGAGACTCTTTTTTTTGTGAATAGTCTCTCCAACAATTCACGTGATTCACATCTGCAAGTACAAAAAGCAAAACAACGACACTTATCCACATTTCCTTCACAAAAACAGACACAATATCACCCCACTCCTGAAAACATTATTTTTATCTTTATTTTTTAAGGGCTTTCTATACAATAAATTTTGTGAATAACCTGTGAATACATACTGAATTACCACAACACACAAGATAATAAAAAAATAACAATCAAAAGATAATATATTTAATGAAAAAAGTTTTACTCCTCTTTATGTTCCTTCCCTCTCTTCTCTTCGCCCAAAACGAAGCCTATATCATCGTCCACGAACAAACAGGAAAAATCCTTCTTGAGAAAAACGCAACAGACCCAAAATACCCTGCATCTCTCACAAAGCTCATGACACTCTATATCACCTTTGACGCACTTTCTCAAAATATATATACACCAAACTCACAACTAACCATTTCTCAGAAAGCAAGCGAGCAAGTTCCCTCAAAACTAGGTTTAGTCGCAGGGGAAAAAATATCAGTGAGAGATGCTGTGTTGGGTGTGATTATTAAATCAGCAAACGATGCATCTGTCGTTCTTTCAGAAAACCTCAGTGGGTCCGAACAAAAATTTTCAGACATTATGACTAAAACGGCGAAACAAATTGGTCTTTCAAAAACAAACTTTGAGAATGCATCCGGGCTCGGCGACGACAACCAATATTCCAACGCCAAAGATCTTGCTCTTTTAGGAATGGCAATTTATCTACATTTTCCACAATACTATGATCTGTTTTCAAAAGAATCTTTTGTATACAAGGAAACACAATACACCACACACAATCATCTTTTAAAAAACTATGAAGGAACAGATGGGCTTAAAACAGGATATATTAAAAAATCAGGATACAACATTGTCGCTTCTGTTGAACGACAGGGAGTGAGACTTTTTGGTGTATATCTTGGGGGGAACACAATCACAGAACGGGATGAAAAAATGAAAAACTTATTTAACGAAGCCTTTAAAAAGTTTTTTAACATTGAAAAAAGATATCAAAAAGACCGGCTTTTCTACCTTCAGTTAGGGGCATTCTCGCAGAAAGCGAATGCACTCAAAAAACAAGAAAGCTACACAGGATCAAAAATAGAAAATAAAAAAGACTTATATCTTGTCAAAATTGAAAATCTCTCTTATGATGAAGCACAAAGACAATGTGAAAAAATAAAGGCGAAAAAAGAAGAATGTCTGATTCAATCCGTGAAATAGTTTTCGATACTGAAACCACTGGCTTTTATGACAAAGGCGGTGATCGTCTGATTGAAATTGGATGCGTTGAAGTGATGAACAAAAAACCAACAGGTAAAACATTTCATTACTACTGTCATCCGGAAGATGCTGTAATGTCAGAAGGAGCGTACCAAGTTCATAAAATTTCAATGGAATTTCTTGCAGACAAACCAAAATTTAAAGACATTGCACAAGAATTTCTTGATTTTATTGGAGAATCAAAACTCGTCGCACATAACGCGTCGTTTGATATGCGATTCGTAAATATGGAGCTTGAGCG
>JAFGXE010000005.1 GCA_016936785.1 Alphaproteobacteria bacterium | reverse complement strand
CAAAGTTTGGGATTGGGATTGTAAATGCTCCAGGAACAATTGACTCAGACTATCGCGGTGAAATTGGAATCATCCTCACAAAGCTTTCCAATAAAAAATCTGGCGCAACAGAAGAAGATTCTTTTGTGATCGAACCGGGAATGCGAATCGCACAAGGCGTATTCGGTAAAGTGATTCAAATGGATTTTGTGGAAACCGATTCTCTTGATGATACCTCCCGAGGAGAAGGCGGTTTTGGTTCAACTGGTGTGCAATAAATACTAAAAAAGCATTTCTTTCACATCATCGTATGCCGAGTCTTTGATATCGATATACATTTGATCGCGGTTATTTTGAAGATACTGTTCTCCAAGAACCTCAACCTTTTGATTGAGAAGACTATATTCAATCCGTTTTTTCATTTCTGCATCTTTCAAAAGATTTTTTTGTTGACGCGCACAGATCATAAAGATAATGCCTCCTTGTCCAATCGGCATTGGCGCAAGAACTACGCCCGTCGGCGCTGCAGAAAAAATATGCTGAAGTGGCAAGGCAAGATTTTGTGAGTTCACCCAGCCCATATCCCCAGATCCTGTCGCACCATAGTTAGGCGCTTCTGCACTGAACGATGTACATCCACGGATATTTTTGACTTCTTGATAAACCGCTTTGAGACGTTCTGCGTCTTCCACAATAATTTGACTCAAATGCAAACGAGATGGGACAAGCGGTGTGCTTTTGAGTGTTTCATAATAGTTCTCTACTTCGCCATCAGCGAGGCTTGTGTTTGGCGCAATACGTGATTGAATTAAATTTGACCATGCGATTTGTGTTTTCACAAAATCTTTATAGTATTCCATTGGGTAAGAAAAATGAGGCAATGATGTTTTTCCTTTAAGCATCTGTGCCATGACCCGTTGTGCATCGTTTTCCACAGAGCCCATTTTCAAACGATGGTAAATATACATTTTTGCTTCATCATTAATCAGACTCAAGAGCGCCATATTTTTTCGTTCTTGTTCTTTTTTTCCCTGAAGTTTTTCTGGAGAAATCACTTTGATAAGTGAAATCCGTGCATCAACATCATAGTCTGTAATCACTTGATCGTTTACAAGTGCAACAATTCCGATTGCCTGACTTTTTGACGTAATAAAAATAAAAAGAATAAAAAGAATCTGACTGTATTTTTTCATGATACTGAACTTAGTTTACTTTGCTCTTGAAGTCCACTTTTTTTTATGCACGCACTTTCTGAGTAAGTTCTTTCCAAACCATTATAACATTTCCATCTGGATCACGCCATCCAGAAATTTCCATATCTTGCACAATTTTTGTAAAGATCAGAACAAACTCTGTAGAAAAATCTTTTGTGTATTTAAGATCTTGATAAGATTCTTTTTCATCTTCTATTTTTTTAACATTCTCTTCTGTCGTATGTTGAACAGCTTTTCGCACTTTTACTTGCCTAAAAATAGGAATTGGTTGGAGCTGGAAATGAAGTCGATTTTCAATCAAATCATACTCATCGCTAAACTGCTCTTCATCTTCTTTAAAAAGGAAACGTAAAATATCTTTTTCTTCTTTGAGTCGAATAAATACCGGCCGAAATTGATCTGGACGTTGAGGCATATACCCATAGAACGAATTATGTTGCAGACTACCAGCGGTTTTCATTTTTGATTTCTTCCCATGAATCACCCATGCCGGCAGACCCGAGCGTCTTGAATGTAAAGGTGACAAAAATACTGTCATTTCCTTCGTAATCACGATCCGCCATATATTCGCGCTTAGCACCAAGATCAAATCTAAAACAATCATTTTCAAAAATGAAACCCAGCCCCATTTCTGTTTGCTCGTCTTGCGTAAGGTTGAATCGATCATAAAAATATGTTCCCCAATGTGATGTAAATTTGACGAATGTCTTTCCGTAAATTTCTTCACTTGCCGTCGTATCGGTCACGCTCGCATCTTGATCTCGGTTTAAAATATAATTTGTTTGAAAGTAGAATCGCTTCAAATCAAGAAAAAGGTCAAACTCTTGACGGTTAAATGACAATGTGTTTTTATCAATCTGAACACGGTAAGCAGATTTAAAAGACTGATTAAAGTCTAAAAGCAATCGTCCCGCAAAATTTGAAAATCCATCATCAAGACTTGTTTCTGATGCGATTGATTCGTCTTTTTCAAATCGATAACTCTGTCCCATGAAAGCATTTACTTTCCCTCCTTGATATCCAAACAAATCCCATCCAAATCCATAGTTTATCCGACTGCCTGTCTCAATACGATCATACCCTTGAAACCGATTTGCAGATAATAAATTTGTGTCATCTAATCGTAGTCCCAAACTGTCTGAATTTAAAATATCACTGACATTTTTATTTTGAGGGCTTGTTATAAATTGCACGATTGGTGTCAAAGTTTGAGAAGTCTTTTCTCCACTTTTAAATAATTGCCATTCCCATTGAAGCATCGCTTGAGGCGTCCATCGCACCTCATCTGTTGAGAGTGTGCTCCCATCCGCAAGCGGTGTGTTATTGTATGTATAAAAGTCTGTCCGAGACGATAAATCAAGCGTCCATTTCCAACCATTCGACATCAAGAAAGGTTGCGTCCAATGAACATCTCCTGTCACACGACT
>JAFGXE010000058.1 GCA_016936785.1 Alphaproteobacteria bacterium | reverse complement strand
TCCTCTTAATTTGATCTACAGCATGATGGGACATGTGTTCTAACTTCCCATTTAAAAATGTTTTTACACTTTCAATAACGACACTGTCTAACTGATTCATTGGAAGGTGTTTTCCTCTGATGATATAGTATGAATATTTCCGTCCGTGCGCGGTTCCCTCTTTTTTGATAAACTCTTCTCCAGACAAGGAAAAGAGCTTTTTATAAAGGAGTGGTTTTCGTATTTTCTTTACTTTCTGATAATCTTGTCTATTTTCATCAAGAAGACTTTGAACACGATTAAAAACAGAGGTGTCAATAATAGCATCGTGATTTCCTTCATAGGTTTTACCAAGGCTTTTATGCTCAATTTTACCGATATAGACCTTGTTCTTGAGCAAGCAGACAACTGTGTTTTTGTTAAATTTGCCTCCTCCTCTCTCCTCTCCGCTTTTAGAAATCCATTTTTTTAAGGTATATCCTAAATCATTTAAGTAATCGGCGAGCTTCCGGATTGATTTAATTTCTAAATATTTTTCAAAGATATATCGAACTTCTTCCTTTTCTCCCTCGTTCACTTTGAGTTGTTTTTCAACAACATTGTATCCCAATGGAGGGCTTCCTCCAATCCAGTATCCTTTTGCTTTACTTGCGGCGAGTTTATCTCTGATCCGCTCCGACGAGACCTCTCTTTCAAACTGAGCAAAGGAGAGAAGCATATTGAGGGTGAGTTTTCCCATGGATGTTGAGGTGTCAAAAGACTGCGTAATCGACACAAAGTTGCAGTTATATTGCTCAAACTCTTTCATCATATTATGAAAGTCGATAATAGATCGTGATAATCGGTCAACCTTATAAACAACGACAACTTGGATTTTTCCGGATTTAATATCCTCAATCATGTCCTTCAAGCCAGGTCGGTTCATCGTCCCCCCCGATATGCCTCCATCTTCGTAGGTTTTAGAGTATTCCCAACCATTGAAAGACTGAGAAAGAATGTAATTCCGACAGGCCTCTTCCTGATTATGAAGAGAGTTAAAATCTTGCTCCAAACCCTTTTCTGTCGACTTCCGAACATAAATCGCACATCTGATCTTAGACATGTTTACTCCTTGCGTTTCAAGACATACACGCTTACAATGGCCGGGAAGTCAAGTGGAGAAAAGAACGACATTTATGAAACAGAATAATGATACGGTTAGGTCCCATTTTGTATGGAGAAAATATCTTGAAAATTTTTCTACAGATGATCAAATCTTTGTAAAAAATATAAAAACAAAGGAAACTTTTCATACTCACAATAAAAATGTTGGCGTTAAAAGACATATTTATACTATTAAAAACAAAGTCACACCAGCAGAACAGAAAATTTTTATGGAGTATTTTAAAAAGTCTAACGGATCTCCGTGGCATGATATTGCAGAATCAATGATTTCATTTATAAATGATGATTCCTTTTCTATCATGGCAAAATATATAGATTCCAGCCATGTTGAAATTATTAAGAAAATATTTAAACTAGAAACTCCTTCTATCTCATTAAGACAAGAAGAAATCTTTACACATTATGAAAATAATTTTTATCCTGTTTTTGAAAAATTGATGAATCAAGATATATCTGTTTGTAGTTATTATGAAGATCAAAACTTTACAGATTTTTTTGAATTAATTAGTTTTATTTCAATGAAAATGTTCTTCACGCGGAAAGAGATTGAATCCTTAACAAATGTGATCCCTAAATCTCTCTTAGATTTAGTAGGCTTTGATGAATCAAAAGAAAAAGTATTCCAGAAAATAGAGGATGAAAAAAACCAAGTATTTCAAAAAAATGGATTAGTTAATGAAGATATCGATAAAGCAAATTTTTTAATATTTTTTATCAGTCAATATTTTAGAACAGACAAGCATATTAGCAAGCTTAAAGAAATATTTAAAAACTCTCCGAAAGTTCCTCGGAATATTAACTTTGATAACTTTATTTATACATTTATTCACCTACGAGCTTTGCTTTTAATTAAAAATTTACTTAGAGAGAAATATCATATTATTTATTTAGTAAATAAAACAGATTCCTCTTTCATAACATCAGACCAACCAATTATTAATACTTATTCTTTTATAGCAAAAAACCTAGGAAGAGAACTTTTAAACGATGAGCTTGAGTTCTTTTACCCCGTTTCCCCCAATCTAGCAATACTTTTTACAAATAGACCTTGTTACGAAAAAATACATGAAATTAATATATCCAAGGATGATATTGCAGAATATAATAAAGTACTTGAAAACAAATCCCACAACTTCATTTACTCAAAAGAAGCTTTTTAAGCTGTCTTATTGTTCAACCCGAAAAACTTCGGGCCAGAGACTTTCAGTCCCGATATTTCTTTTGCAACAGCAGAGACAGCTGATTGGTTCTCTACACCACCATTTAAATAAAAAACCACCGTTAGGTGGGTTTTTTATTTAAATTTGGGGGTGAGAAGGCGAGAACCTTGCACCTTTGGTGCGTTCGACGACCGAAGGGGGGAAAGGGGCCCTATTTTGTGTAAACACAAAATAAGGGAATTACAGTCCTTCCGCGCGCCCACCATTCTTTTGGTTTCTTGTAAATACACAACTTTATTTCTTTATATGACTCTTTGTTCGGCTTCTTGCGACTTTGCCTGAGGGCAACGGTATTCGGCTGTCATTCCGAACGTATGTGAGGAATCTCCTGAGAGTTGGCAGTGAGTCAAAAAAAAGTTCATGGATTTTGGAGGGAGATTTCTCAGGCTAAAGCTTTTCGAAATGACAACTAAACACTCCGTGTGTCATCGCGAGGCATTGATGCCGTGGCGATCCATGGATTGCTTCGTCACTTCGTTTCTCGCAATGACAAGGGGAAAAACTGGATCCCGCTTCGCTCACAATGACAATAGTTTAGAGTGGATTCTAAAAACCTCCTTCGATGCTTCGACAGGCTCAGCAACCGCAGGTGCAATGAGTGATTTTGAGGATGAAAAAATAGGTAAATTTATCCGTCAAAAGGAACATAGTTTTAAATAAAATTCACAATTAGGAGGGTTATTTTCCTTCTCGAAAAAGGATTTTTGATTCAAGAAGGCGTTTTTCAAGATTTCCCGAATCTTTAAGATCTTTAATTTTATCAGAGAGTTTGCGCTCAAGGCTCGAATCCGAGATATCAAGAAAGTCTTGATTAATTGCAATAAAGATGGGGCGTTTTACCTTTTCTCCTTTAATCAGAACATATTGACCTTTGATTTTTGAAAGCGCCTGAGGGTGTTTTTCAAGAAAATCTCTTACCATTAAGTTGCTTCCAACAAAATAATGTGTGCCTTTAAGAACATAGGAAAACGCTTCTTCAATCTCGTTGACAGAATCTACTCTAAGAGGGCGGGCTTCTTCTTCTGTTTTTAGCACTACATGTTCTCGCCAACGTGTTTCTTTATCGTGCGTGAGCGATTGCCACCATGGGCCAAGTGGAAATCCTTTAATGACAACAGCTCGGAGTGATTTATCAAGTTGATTGAAGCCGTTGATTGTTGTGATTTTAAAAGAATTTGAATCAGGAAGGACAACTAATATCTCGTCTTCATAGATAGGGGGGTAAATATAAGTCATATATTCTGCAATATTTTCATCATAATAAATTCCGCCAATGACATCGAGATTTTTAATCTCTTCGCTCCATCCTGTTTGTGCGGTGTCGAGTGCGGATTTAATTGATTCAAACTCAACAGGTTGTGCTTGAAGTTTTTGTTCTTCTGCAAATTCGTTGATGAGTTGAGGTAGAAATCCGGAAAGGATGAGATTCGTTTTTTCTGTTTGAACATTCGATATATGAGCAAGGTGAGGCACGACTGTATAATTTAACGTGTCTTTTGCAGAAAGCTGTGTTGTGAGGAAAAGGAAAAAGAGGAAGGCGAGCAAATTTTTCACTACCCGTCCTCACTATGTAAAAGAAAACTGACGCTCAGAAACAAGATGATAAGAGATGTTCCTGATATGCCGAGAAAAATTGGAAAGGCTCCGCCGGCAGTCAAAGACAAAATAATTTTATTCATAAAGAAAACTGAAAATCCCGTTGCGATTCCAAAGGCAATTCGAATAAAGAATCGCGTGTGTCGGACATGTCGGGAAATAGAAAACGCCATTCCTAAGAGGGTGAAAACCATTAGGAAAAATGGGAAAAAGAGAAGGCTCCCAAAAAGAACTTTTTGTTTTTGAGTATTAAAACCTGTTTTATCTAAAAATGCGATGAGTTTTGGAAGTGCCCAAAACGAGAGCATTGTTTCATCTGAAAGCGATTCTTTGATTTTGTTTGTTGTGAGACGCGTTGGAATTGTATAATTTTCGAGAACCACATTCTTTTCTCCTGGTTTAAATAACCACCCATTTTTAAAAGTGAGACTCCCAGATTTTAGTGCGCCTTTTTCAGCTTCAATGCGTGCTTGAAATATATGTTCGTGAGAAATAAGAAAAACAGTAGGATGTTCAAAGAGAAGTGTATCTTTTACTTGTTTCACATCTCCAGCATGAACAACATGGATTTCTTTTTCGCCCTTTTCCTTGAGCCAAAATCCTTTCTCAGAAAAAGAAAATGGATTGGTTGTTGAAAGACCTTGTGTAAATCGAATCTCTTGTGCGCTTTTGTTGAGATAAACAGAAAGAGGGTTAATTAACGTGATATAAAAGATCCCAATCGTGAAACTTGCAATCGAAAGCGGTTTTAGAAAACGCCAAACAGATTGTCCTGTGCTCCGCATGGGGATGAGTTCAGACTGACGGATAAGTGTCCAAAATGTCATCATCGTGGCAATTAAAATACAAAGCGGTAGAATGGGTTGAATAAATTGAGGTACTTGCATTGTTAGAAGGCCGACGCCATTCAAAAAAGGAATTTTTGAAACTGTGTCGTATTGGTCAATGAAGATCCCAATAAAAAGTACGCCAACAAACCCTGCAGAAAGAATTGCAAAGGATTTGAAAAAATAACCTAAAATATAGCGGTCTATAAGTGTAAACATGTCACGATTATAACAGAATTCAAAAGGGGGTGCAATCGGGACTTGCTTTTTTATAAAAATTTATCTAAACTGCGTTCGCTTGACACCCTTGGAGGTCAAGATTTCAAAGTAAAAAAGGATAAAAAATGCAAAAACAAACACTCTCAGTGTCTTTGCGTCAAAAGGGGGGCAAGGGGGCTTCTCGAGAATTGCGACGTCAAGAACAAATTCCAGCTATTGTTTACGGGGATAAAAAAGATCCTTGTTCAGTGACAATTTGCCCAAAAGCTTTTCTTAAAGAAATGCATAAAGCAGGGTTTTCATCTCGAATCTTTGAACTCGAAGGTGATAATGTTAAAGAAAAATGTCTCTGTAAAAATGTTCAGTTTGATCCTGTTTCAGATCGGATGCTTCATGTTGATTTTCTTCGTGTGAATGACAAAAAGGCGATTAAATTAAATATTCCGCTTAATTTTGTTGGACGTGAAAAGTCTCCTGGTTTAAAACAAGGTGGTATTTTAAATACACTCCGTCGGGAAGTTGAAGTTCTTTGTTTACCGAAGGATATTCCTGAGGAAATTGAAGTAAATCTTGAAGGTCTTGTTTTCGGAGATACGATTCATGCTTTAGATCTTAAATTACCTGAGGATGTTTCTCTTGCTGATGAAAATCCAGAATACTCTATTTGTGTAATTGTGTCACCACGTGTTGCTGAATCAACTGACTCTGAATCAACTGATACTGAAGCGACTGATGCTGAACCAGCAGAAGCGACAGAAGAAAAAGCGAATGAATCAGAATAAGGTTTCACTAATTTCAGTTTTACGTAAACGGGAGAGGATTTTATTCCTTTCCCGTTGCTTTTTTCATGACCGTGGATTTATTGATTTATCCCCTCTTTCAACTTCTTTATTTGAGAAAGAATCCATAAAAAAAGCTTTCTCTTTTGATGGGGAAAATCTATGTTTTTTCTCACGATCTGACAAAGAGTTAAAAAAAACAGAGACGTTCTTTCAAAGTTATCTTGTTTTTCTTTTTGAGGCTTTTAAACGCAAATCTTTTCGTTTGGGAGAAAAAAGCTTCACGCCCTTTACGCTGAAATATGCAAAAGGAAGGTGTGTTTTGGATGAGACAATTTTTGCAGAGTGGTCTCTGGATTCAAATCATTTTTCCGGACGAATCGCAATGGATTCGATTTTTGAGGTTTTTGAATGCAAAATTTAGTGACCCAAGGGTTAAAGATTTTTTTTGCGTTAAGACAAGAATTACGCTACTTGCTTGTTGGGGGATTTAATACAGCTGTGGGGCTTGTGTTGTTTACAGTTTTTTTCCTTATTTTTAAATCAATGATGCGTCCTTCTTTTATTCTTTATTTTTCATCTTTTTTTTCAATCACAGTGAGCTTTTTTACTTTAAAGTATTTTGTATTTCAGTCTCAGGGAAAGTTTTTGAAAGAGTATCCTCGGACTTTTCTTGTGCAAACTGTGAGTTTAATATTAAATGGTGTTCTTTTAGATTATGTGACTAAAATGTTTGGGTTTTATCCACTTTATACGCAACCAGTTCTCGTTTTATTTATCGCAATTTCAGGCTATTTTGCACATAAAATGTATTCTTTTAAGTGAGTTTATTTTTCACTTGATTCCATTTTGAAAATGATTAGGATTAGTTATTATGAAACGTTCAGATCTTATACGCGCTTTGTGGAAACGAAATAAAGGATTGTCTCTTCCTGAAACGGAAGCGATTGTCATAAGTGTCTTTGACAAGATGAAAGAAAGTCTTGTTAAAGGTGATCGTATTGAGTTACGTGGGTTTGGTGTGTTTACTCCAAAAACAAAAATTGGCTACATGGCACGTAATCCACGAACAGGTGAAAAGGTTGAAGTTGCTTCTTCTCGGAGTATTCGCTTCAAACTTGGTAAAACACTCTTTGATAAAATCAACAAGTAAAAGATTCTCAAAATGAAAAATTTAGACACAAAGTATGTCTCTCTTCCAAAAGGAACATGGGGCAAATGTAAAAAATGTGGTCATGTGACCTATTTGAAACATCTTGATCGGCAACTCGGAATTTGTGCAAAATGCCAACATCCACATCCACTTTCACCAAAGCAATGGTTTGAAGCGTTTTTTGACGAAGCAAAATATTCTCTTATTTCTGTGCCTCGTGTAAAAGAAGATCCGCTTAACTTTTCTGCGAAAAAGAATTATAAAATTCAGCTAGAGCAAGCACGGGAAAAAACAGGGGAATCAGATGCATCTCTGTGTGCTTTTGGTCTCATTAATGGATTAAAAACAGTTGTTTTTGCTATGGACTTTAATTTTATTGGCGGTTCGATGGGGCGTGAAGTTGGAGAAGCTTTTTTAGCCGGTGTTGAAAAAGCCGTTCAAGAAAAAAGTGCCTTTCTCGCGATTCCTGTAAGTGGTGGGGCGCGTATGCAAGAATCTACGTTGTCTTTGATGCAGTTGCCACGGAGTATTCTAGGGGTTCAAAAGTTACGTGAAGCAAAACTTCCTTACATTGTGTATCTTACAAACCCAACGTTTGGGGGGGTTCCTGCATCGTTTGCAATGGTTGGGGATTTACATATTGCAGAACCAAATGCATTGATTGGATTTGCTGGGCCTAAAGTGATTGAACAAAATATTCGTCAGAAACTTCCGAAGGGATTTCAGACTGCTGAATATCTTGTAGAACATGGGATGGTTGATATGATTATCCCACGGGATGAACTCAAAGAGAAACTTGGTGTTGTTTTAAGTATTTTAATGAAAAAGGAGCAAGTATGACAACCGCTTGGGAAACAGTTCAGTTAGCACGCCATCCTGAACGCCCACATTTTGTGGATTACTTGAAATATCTTTTTACAGATTATCAACCTTTGAAAGGAGATCGTTGTTTCGGCGATGATCAGACAATTCTTGGAGGTTTAGCTCGTTTTAACGGTCATGGTGTGGTTGTGATTGGGCAAGAAAAAGGGCATGATGCGAAAACGCGCGTGAAACACAACTTCGGTATGCCAAATCCAGAAGGTTATCGCAAAGCGATTCGTTTAATGAAACTTGCAGATCAATTTAATCTCCCTGTGCTTTCTTTTGTTGATACACCTGGGGCTTTCCCTGGAATTGAAGCTGAAGCACGTGGACAAGCAGAAGCTATTGCACGTGGTATGGATGTGGGATTGGGACTCAAGACACCTTTTATTGCAACTGTGATTGGCGAAGGTGGCTCTGGTGGTGCAATTGGTATTGGCGCAGCGAATCGGGTGCTTATGCTTGAAAATGCCTATTATTCTGTTATTTCGCCAGAATCATGTTCTACAATTCTTTTTAAAGATAACAAGAGCGCGGAACAGGCGGCAGAAGCATTAAAGCTAACATCAAAAGATTTGATTAAGCTTGGAATTATTGATGAAATTATTGCAGAACCAAAAGGTGGTGCGCACACAGATATTCTCAAAACAATGGATAATGCACGTGTGGTGATTGAAAAGAATCTTCAAGAACTTCTGAAGCTTTCTCCAGAAAGCTGTTTGGCAGATCGTCGTGAAAAATTTGAAAAGATGACAAGGTTGTAAAATGTTGAATACGGTTGTTCTCAAATTTGGTGGGAGTGCAATTGGAAACGATTCGGATGTTTCAAAGAATTTTCATCGTATTTTAAAACATATTCAATTTTACCAAGAAAGATATCAAAATGTTGTTGTCATTGTCTCTGCTCTTAAAGGAGAGACTCGGCGTTTAAAAGATTTAGCTGATTCTTTATTTTCAGAGACTGCTTTCGCGGAAAAAGATTTTTACATGAGTCGCGGAGAAACACTTTCTGCGCAATTTTTGAGTCAGTATTTGAATTCTCAGGGTCTTCAAAGTGAAGCGATGACGGAAGAGAAGCTTCCTATATTAACAGATAATAATTATGGGAATGCTAATATTCTTTCTGTAAATACAGATCTTATTCAAGATGTTTGGAATAAAAATAAGGTTGCAATTATTCCTGGGTTTATCGGTTGGAGTCCGGAAAAAAAGATTGCGACACTTGGATTTGAAGGATCAGATACGACAGCAGTTTATGTTGCTGAAGCTTTGAATGCAGAGCGCTGTTGTCTTGTGAAAGATGTGGATGGTATTTATTCGGCAGATCCAAAAAAGATCTATTCCGCCCGGAAAATTGAAGAAATCTCCTATGATAACATGTTACGATTGGCGAACTGTGGTGCAAAAGTCGTGCATCAAAAAGCAATTCTATTTGCGCAAGAAAAAAATCTTAAAATTCAAATTGTTTCTCAAATTCAGAATGGTCAAGGGACGCTAATCCAGGCGACGGATTCTCTTAATGGATTTGTAGGCTTGACGTCGGATGGGTTGCTTATTTCTGCAATCGGAATATTTGATCCGAATCATGTTAGAGTGGAAATTTCTCAAGAAATTTTATATCAAAAAACACATATTTCTATTCAGGCAGAGAACGAAGAAGAAAAAGAGAATTTGATGAAGTTTCTTCATTTGCGTTATTTTGAAAATTAAAAAACAGGCTTAAAGCCTGTTTTTTTCGTAGAAGAGAACCTATTCTTCTACTAAGAACTCAGTCGTATTCCTGAGAGTTGCAATGAATTTCACGGGCGTTTGCCCGATCATTTGTATTCTCTTGGCCTGTTCCTCTGTCAGGCCAAAGTTTGAGACTGAGATGTAACGGAAACTGGATTCCGTGTACTGGAATTCTAATGAGCGGACTGTTCCGTTTTCGTTAAGTGTTACATCCTCGTCGTATCCGTAAAATCCACCATTGCGGTAGAACCGCTGGTGGACTTTTTCTTTTAGAATGATTTGTGTTCCAAAATAGAATACAACCGAATCCAATTGCGATTCCCATGTCGGGTTTTTCCAAGTGATTGAGCTGTCGCCCACTTGAAAAATTTGTGCGTTTCCTGCCAAGGCAAAGAGCACGATGCTTAAAGTAATAATAATTTGTCTCACGGTAAAAAAATTTAATGTTATAAAAATAAGATTTGAATGAAAGATAAAGAATTGTTTCTAAAATGTCAAGCTATAAATTTCATCTTTCAAAGTTTTCAATGAAAAGTTAGTCAGATTTTTAGTTTTTTCAACAAATTCTAACAGTGCTTCGTAGTTGAGAGGAAGATGACAAATGAGATCTTCAAGAACTTCTGGTGCGATGTTAATGCCTTGGTCGTTGTAGAGTTTTGCAAGGAGCTGTAAGGCGAAATCTGAATCAGGTTGTTCAATACATGTTGTTTCAAGAATTGCGAATCGGGTTTTCAGGTCCTCACTGACGACAGGCCAATGAAGGGGCGTTGTCGTTGCGGTGAGGAGGAGTGTACAATTTTTTGCTGAAATCGTTTCGTAGAAGTTAAAAAAATCCTTTTCAGCTTGCGGAATAGTTTGTTCGAAAAGTGTATTGTGATTTTGTGTTTTAAAAAAATGATCGATGTTTTCAAATATATAAGGCGTGTTGGGTTGAAGTGCAAATTGAAAACTCGTGAGAAAAACAGCGCCTTTTTTTTGAGCATATTGTTTTACAAGACGACTTTTACCAGATGCTTTGGGGCCTATGAGGCAAAGGTAAGGAGATACCCACTCAGGTTTGAAAATTTCGTTTATTGCAGACTCATTTGGTTCTCCGACTAAAATATCTTTTGAGTCGAAGGATTCATAACCGAGAAAAAGTGAGTGTTGCGTCATTTATTTTTGTTTTATTTTGGATTCTAAAAGTTTAATGAGTGGGTTGTCTTGGTTGTCTTCACATTTTTTTGCGTATGTGTAAGCTATCTGATAATTTTGTGCGCCTCCTTGTCCAAGAGCGTAAAGTGTTGCTGTGAGAAAAGCGGCTTCGGCATTACCTTGGTCGGCTGATTTTTGAAGATATTCCCGGGCTTTTTGATAGTTTTGTTTCGTGCCAAGCCCATCTTTATACATCTTTCCAAGTAAAAGTTGGGCTTCTGCATTTCCAGCATCCGCGACATATTTAAGATGTTTTTCTGCTTTTTCGTAGTTGATGTATGCTTGCGAATCTTTGTAGAAAATGCCGAGATGAAAATGTGCGCGGAGGTTTTTTTGATCCGCAGATTTGTTCATCCAGTAAAGATACTG